>CANPPM010000072.1 GCA_947575935.1 uncultured Butyricicoccus sp.
TGTTCCAGTTCGGCGAGCTGGGCAGCGGCGAAAACCAGAGCACTCACGAGTGGAACGAAGGTGCGGTTTCTTTTTCGCGTACGGCGCCCGATCTGGACTTTGTCTGTGAAAAGGATAACCGCTTGTGGGGACTGTATGGTAACCATATCTGCTGCTGCAAGCTGGGAGACGGATTTAACTGGAATGTGTTCCAAGGCCTGGCGACCGACGCGTATGACGTGGGCGTCGGCTCGGATGGAGAGTTTACCGGCATTGCCGGGTTTGCAAGCTATGTCCTGGCATTCAAAGAAGGCTGCGTGCACAAGGTGTATGGGTCCAAGCCTGCCAATTTTACCATCAATACCGCCTATATTTCGGGGGTGCAGAAGGGCTGCGCGGATACGATCCGGGTGTACAACAACGTTTTGTACTACCTCAGCCGGGAGGGCGTGATGGCCTACGGCGGCGGCACGCCCGAGCCGGTTGGCGAGCAGCTGAATCGTGGCTATGAAACCGCCTGCGCGGGGCTGTGCGGTGCAAAGTACTACCTCTGCGGGCGAAATGCGTCTGACGCGGAGATTGTGGTGTATGATACCGAAAAGGGGCTTTGGGCGCGGGAGGATGAGACCGAGGCCGCCGCGTTTTCCAGCGCAGGCGGGACGCTTTTCCTGCTTGATACGGCTGGCGGCCTGTGGGCGTGCGGCACGGAAGATCCCGTCGAGTGGGAGGTCGTTTTTGGGCCCTTTGAGGGGGCAGGCGTGGAGAAGAAGAAAAGCAGCTGGCTCGGGCTGGTACTCGCGGCGGAGGAGGGCGCGCAGATTTCCGTGGAGACCCGCTGCGACGGCGGAAACTGGCGAAAGGCGTGGGATGGCTTCGCGAGGCAGGGCGACGGGACGCTTTGCGTACCCTTCCTGCCGGTACGTGGGCACGGGTTCAGCATTCGCCTTAAGGGCGCGGGGCAGGTTACGCTGCACGCGATACAGCGCAGATACAAGGAAGGGAGCGCGCGGTAGCATCAAAAAAGAGCCGGGGTTCCGGCTCTTGCAGGGATACGCTGATCCGGCTGCGGCGCTGCGGTTGACGACAGCAAGTTTTGGAAAGGACGGTGTACGGAGATGGCGCATTTTTCGGAGCAGCAGCTGCCCCGGTACCGGGAGGACGACCTGCCGGGGACCCTGAAGAAACTGTACAATTTTTGCCGGGAGCTGCAGGAAATGCTGCAGTTCGTACTTTGCAACCTGGATGCGGACAATATTGAGGGGTATGAAGAGATTTTCAACCGGCTGTCCGACGCAGACGGAAATCTTTCGATACTCAAGCAGACGGCCGAAGAGATCCTGCTGCAGGTGCGGCAAAATGATGAGAAAATTGGAGAATTGCGCGTCCGTGCGGATGGTATTACGGCGCGGGTGCAGGATACCGAAAAGGGGGTTGCCGAGCTCAGGATCACAGCGGACGGCATCTTGCAGCGGGTTGGCGACAACGAAGGCAATATCAGCAGCCTCCAACAGACCGCAAAGGGGCTAGCCAGCCGGGTTTTCAGCGCGGAGGGCGATATTTCCAGCCTGGAGCAGACTGCGGGCAGCCTGACCTCAAGGATTTCTAACGCCGAGGGTGCGATCTCTACGGTGCGGCAGACAGCCAGCGGACTGCAGAGCACGGTTTCCGACCTCAGCGGGAAATACACGGAGATCCGGCAGGACGTCGACCGGATCGACGTGACGGGACTGGTTTCATTCCAGGATCTGGAACGCGCGGGGCGGACCGAGATCAATGGGAATAACATCACGACCGGCAGCATTGAGCTGGAATTCCTCAACCTGACAAACGGATATGGCGGGATCGAGATTGGGCGGGGCTCGACCGGGATTTATGGCACGCGGGGCGCGATGGTATACGGGCCGGATTCGGCCTATTATATGATTGTCACGGGTTCGGGCTGCCGCATGACGGCGGTGCAGACGCATTTTTATGTTGCGATTGACGAGGTGCATTCCAGCGTGGCGATTGATGAAGGCTCAGATGCGCGCATTAAAAACACCATTCTCTATGACGTTGCCGATCGGTACGCGGACTTTTACAAGGCGCTTAGGCCCGCGCGCTTTCATCGGAACGATGGGAAGAGCGGGCGGTTCCACACCGGGTTTATCGCGCAGCAGCTGCGGGATGCGCTGTTTGCCGCGGGGCTGACGGCGCAGGATCTGGCGGCGCTGGTGCAGCAGGGGTATACGCCGGACGGGGAGAACGATGGCGCATACTCCATCCGGTATACCGAGCTGGTGGCACTGAATACGGCGATGGTGCAGCGGCTGACGGCGCGTGTGGAAGCATTGGAAGATGAGGTTTCACAGCTGAGAGGAGGCGTGTAAATGGCGTTCAAAAATTTAGAGGAGTTGGCAAAGGGGATTGTTTCTTCCGGACAGAACTGGTCGGACGCGGACAAGGCGTTGGCGCAGAAGGATATCCGCTATGGAAACAGTATCTATACGCTGAAAAACGATTGGAGAAACGCCATGCAGAAGGGCGACCGGACCGCCGCGCAGGAGATTCACGACCGCGCCGAGGATTTCCGCAAGCGCTACGGCGGCTATTCGGGCGGCGCGGACGGGTCGCAGTATCTGAGGGATAGTACATATTTTACCTATGAGGATCCATACGAGGAGACCTTACGCTCTCTGACGGATGCAGTGCTGCAGTATGAACGGTTCACCAGCCCTTATCAGCAGCAGATGGAGCAAGTGCTAGAGCAGTATTTGGGGCGCGAGCCATTTTCCTATACGGCGGAAAGGGATCCGGTTTGGCAGCAATACCAAAAAATGTATTTGCGTGAGGGGCAGCGGGCGCGGGAGGATACGCTTGGGAACTATGCCGCCGCCACCGGCGGGCAGGCCAGCACGGCGGCCGTCAACGCGGCCAGCCAGGCGCAGGACTATTATAATGCGCAGATGTCAGATGTGATTCCCGCGCTTTATGGGCAGGCATATGACCGATGGCGGAATGAAGGCGAGCAGTATGCCGGACAGCTGGATATGCTGCGCGGTATGTCCAGCGACGCGCTGCAGGCATGGGACGCCAACCGCAGCCTGCTTACAGAGCAGTTGTCTGGGGTACAGCGGCAGAGCGATGTACAGTATGGCCGCGCGTATCAAAAATGGTCTCGTGATTACGAAATCGAGCGGGACCGGCTGGATGACAGCCGTTATATGGAAGAGACTGCTTATGACCGTGCGCAAAAGACGCAGCAGCAGGCATTGTCCCAGGCGTTGGAGTGGCTTAAAATGGGGGTTGCGCCGGAAGATGCGGTCATAAGTGCCGCGGGGCTTTCGGCGCAGGCGGTAAAAAGCTATCTGGGCGCGATGGAAGCGAAGCTGGCGCCGAAAAGCGCCGGCCGGGCTGCGATCCGTGCATCTGGCAATGGAAGCTCCTCCGGGAAAGTGGAGGAACAGAGCCGCGCAACACCGGATGATGCGGGACTGTTTCGGGATGCATACCAAAGCGGACATCCTGAAAACTACATTGCGTCCCATTATAAACAATATGGTTTTTCAAAAAGTACGGGGCTGAGCAAAGAATATAGGGCCCTGTACCCTGCGGAATTTACCGAACTGTTGGAGGAGACGAGGCGGATCGTAGATGCCTCTGAATACAGCCCGAGCGCGGCGCGCGCCCATCTGCGCGCGAAGGGGATCAATGAAAAGACAATTACGCAGTTGATGGAACTCCTTTAGGCGCCGTTTGAAAAATGGAAATATGCACAATGGCGAGGAATTTTTTTCGCCAGACAAACACAATTTTTCGCAGGAATACTGGATGTATTTCAAGAAAAATTGGGGAAGTACGGCGGAAAAAGGACCGTTGTTTGGGCGTATTGACATTTTTCAAACAAGCCCTAAACAAGTCTGCATGTATGGCCGGAAAGGCCGTATTCCAGGTTGGCCTGCTGCCGTGCAGCGTGAGGCTGAGCGAGTTCGTCCCCTTGATTCGAAGGGTCTATTTTTCAGGAATTTCTTTGGAAGGGCCTGTATAGGGCGGGACACCAAAATTTAGCGTCCCCTTGGTTTTACATATTTCCCGTCCCGCTGTAAATACTACCACTATCGCAAATGAAACACCGAGATTGGGAGGTTAATCAGATATGAAAGCAACTGGCATCGTCAGAAGAATTGACGACCTTGGCCGCGTTGTCATCCCCAAGGAGATCCGCCGAACCATGCGTATTCGCGAGGGCGACCCCTTGGAAATTTATACGGATCGGGACGGCGAGGTTATTTTCAAAAAGTACTCTCCGATGGGAGAACTTGGGGCCTTTGTCGGCGAGCTTGCCGAGGCGCTCAGCCGGACGGCCGGATTGAGTGTCGCAATCTGTGACCGGGATGCGGTGATTGCTGCGGCCGGCGGCGCGAAAAAGGATGTTTTTGAAAAGTCCATTTCGTCTGACCTGGAAAACTTGATGGAGCAGCGTCATATTTATGAGCATGACGGATCGGATATTGGAATCAGTGTTTCCGGGAATGATCAATATCATGTGTTGGTAGCGGCGCCGATTATTTCCGAAGGGGATGTTACAGGATGCGTTACGTTTCTTTCAGACAGTGAGGATGCGCGGCCGACGGAGGTAGAGTCCAAACTCAGCCAGACAGCTGCAAGCTTCTTGGCAAAGCATGTGACGATGTAGTAGGAGAAATGTACAAAAAATGCCTCGGCCCCCCTTCGCCTGGACACAGGCGGAGGGGGGCCGAGACGTCGTGTGACGCAGCGGCATAGCCTCTTTTCTGGCAATGCCGGTTTTTATTTCTTTTGCATAATCTCTAGATAATGAGAAGGCGCCCGCTTGGTCTGCCAAATGCCGTTTACCGAACGGAAGAAGGGAAAACCGTGCGCGGCCATTTCACCGGAACGTACCCGAAAGATCATTGGGCTGCCGTGCCGGCTGCCTACCTTGGCTGCGGTCTCAGGATCTGCGGAAAGGTGCACATACAGCCGGGCGCCCGGCTTTAACCCCTCCTTTTGGATCTGTGCGGAAAACCGCTGCGCCGTGCCATGCCATAGAAATGCAGGCGGTTCCAGCCGTTCCAACTCGACGTCAACGGGGATGGAATGCCCCTGATTGGCACGGATTTTTGTCCTGTCACTGTTAAACGAATACCGCTGCTTTCCATCGGTGCGCACGATCTCCTCCAGCATACGCCGGTCAATCGGTCGTGTACGCCGGATGCCTTCCATCAGCTGTTCCACATCCGCCCAGCCGTGCTCGTCCAGCGTAATCCCCGCAAGCTCGGGCCTATGCCGAAGCAAAAGGCTGAGATAGCGGCCCATTTGATTCAAATCTTGCATCCTGTTCCCTTTCTTTCCGGATGCGCGGCCCTATCGTTTTGCATCGGCCCGCCATCCATTTTAAACCGGATCCGGGAAGGGATCGCAATCCCCGCGCTGTGCAATATAGGCCAGGATCGCCCGGGCCGTACCGTCAAACCCCAGTTTGGAGCTGTCAAGCGAAAGGTCATAATTACGCGCGTCGTTCCAGTTCTTTCCGGTGCAGTATTTGTAATATTTTGCACGGTAGTCGTCCGTTTTTTCGATCAGGCGGAGCACGTCACGTTCGGGCAGGCTGTTCACCTTCATCGCCTCACGAAGGCAGAAGTCGGGCTTTGCGTGTACAAATACGCTCACTACGCCTGGTTTTCCGCTCAGCACATGGTCGGCGCAGCGCCCGACAATGATACAGGGACCGCGATCAGAAAGTTCTCGGATGATCTTGGCCTGCAGCGCAAAGAGATTATCATCTTTGGTAAAACCTGCGCTCTCCGGGCTTTGAATATGATAATGGTCGATCCCGCGCGGTTTCAGCAATCCGCGTAGCGGTGATTTCAGCTTTTCATCTGTGAACAGCCGTGCATTGATCCCGCTTTCTTCCGATGCCATTGTGATGATTTCACGGTCATAATAAGGGATATGCAGCTGCTCGGCTAGCTGTTTACCAACGGTACGTCCTCCGCTTCCATATTGCCGGGCAATTGTGATAATCGTAGTTGCCATGCGATTGACCCTCCTTTTTTCTCAGACGTCCTGACGTGTTCGCCTTGCCCTTCCGCCGGAATGTCTTCAGATCCTGGCAGGGCCTGTACAGACGGCGCTTCTGACGCATATTGTGCCCGTCTGCGGACATTATACCACAAGCGCCGTCCATCGTGCAAGAGCCTTTTCCACATCCTTCCGTTACGAAAGCGGCAGAATGCCGGTTGCAATCCGGTCACAGAATGCCGCGTCATGCTCTACAAACAGCAGCGTTGGACGGTAAGCGAGCAGCAGCTCTTCCAGTTGGATCCGCGAAAAAACATCAATATAATTTAGCGGTTCATCCCAGATATAAAGATGCGCCCGGTCACAGAGGCTGGCCGCCAAAAGCACCTTTTTCCGCTGCCCTGCACTATAGCGCTCCATTGGTTTTTCAAATTGTACGCGTGGAAAATCAAATTTTCTGAGGATCGCTTTGAACAGTGTCTCATCAAGGCCGCGCTGTGCAATAAAGGCCCCTAGTTCGCCCCGCAGGAATCCGGTATCTTGTGGTACAAGCGAGATTTGCAGATTGGCCGCCAGCATCAGGCTGCCCGAAGAGGCGGTTTGTTCACCGCAGAGCAGCCGCAGCAGGCTGGTTTTGCCGCAGCCGTTTCCGCCGGTAAGCGCCAGGCGTTCTCCTTGCCGGAGGGTGAAGCGGAGACCGTGGAAAACGGGGGCTTCTCCATACGACAAGGACAGGTCTCGTGCTTCGGCCAGCACGGCCTTTGGATGGGCCAATGGAAACAGCTTAAGCGGTTCTGCCGTTTCGACATTGTGCAGAAGCTTTGCCTTTTCGGCTGCCGCATCTTCGCGCCGCGCTTGGATTGTCTTTGCCCGCTGCATCATCTTTGCGGATTTATGGCCGATATATCCGCGGTCGGGGCGCAGTCCGGAATTTTTGGTTGCATATTTGGTGCGTTCTATCCGGTCAGACCATACGGAGGTGCGGCGGGCTGCCGCATCCAGCCGGCCGATCTCCCGGCGCAGTTTTTCGTTTTCTGCGCGCTCGAAGTCGTCGCGCAGTTTCCGCTCTCGCTGCCAATCGCTGAAATTCCCGCGCTGCAGCTCGGCGCCCGTCCGGTTTAGGGCCAATACATGGTCAATGCAGCCGTCCAGCAATGCGCGGTCGTGAGAAACCAGAAGGAAACCCCGCTTCCGGCGCAGATATTCTGTAACCCGCGCGCGTCCGTTGCGGTCTAGATGGTTTGTCGGCTCATCAATTAAGGGGAACGCAGACGTTCCAAGGAACAGAGCGGCAAGCAGAAGCCGGGTCTGTTCCCCCCCTGACAGCGTACAGAATGGACGATCGAGCAGATCATCGGAAAGGCCGAGCAACCCCAGCTCGCGTGACAGCTCCCAGGCTGCAAAGCCGCCGCACGCATCCTCTGCCGCCTGCCGCGCAGGCGCGGACGGGTCGCGCACTGGCGTTGGGAAATACCGGAAGTCAACCGGCGCGGAAATCTGTCCGCTTGCCTTGTATTCACCGCAGAGCAGCCGCAGCAGGGTCGTTTTTCCACGTCCGTTGCGTCCCACCAGCCCCAGTTTCCAGTTGCTATCCAACTGAGCTGAAAAATGTTCAAAAATATTGTCATAGCTGCCGTCATAGGCAAAAGTCAAATCGGATATGTTGATCAAAGACATTTTTTATCCCTCCCTGTGCAATAAAAACAGCTGCAGGAAAGGTATTCCTACAGCTCTAAAGATCCCACGCAAAAGAGGGTACGGCAGTTCGCCGTATTTACTTTCAGAGAGAAATGGTACCTTCCTGCAACCGGCACAGCAAAACCGGCGGCCTCGCCGCCCCAAAAGCTTGTCTGTGCCATTCAAATCATTTGCAAGAAGAATTACGCATTTTCCCACTCCTTCAATAGATTAGCCCTATTATACCGTCCCGCTTTTTGTTTGTCAACCCCTTTTTCCATTTGTAGCCGGAGAAGTTCTTCGAGGATGGGGATGCGCGCCGGCTTTTTCCACGGGCCGCAATGTTTTGCAGCATAAGCCGGATGCAAACGCACAAGCTATCTGCAACAGATCGGTCCGGGGCCCATGGCAATGCGGGTTCGCTGTTCTGATCTGATTTTATGCAAGGGAGTGATGGCATGCGGCTGGAAAATAAAGTAATTCTTGTCACGGCCTCAACACGGGGGATTGGTTGGGAGATCGTACAGTCATGTGCGCGGGAAGGCGGCGTCGTCTATATGGCGGTACGGGATCAGCAGCGCGGCGGGGAGTTGGCGCAGGCGTTGACCAGTAAGGGCATGTGGGTCAAATCTGTTTATATGGACGCGCAACGCGAGGAGACGCTGACGGCGGTGGCCGAACTGGTTGCGACAGAAGAGGGGCGCATTGACGTGTTGGTCAACAATTTTGGGATGGGAGATCCCGTGCGCGATCAAGATTTGGAACACACTTCATTTGACGACTTTATGGGGATTATCCGACGCAATCTTGCCAGTGTGTATTTGACCAGCCAGGCCGTCATAGAGCCGATGCGGGCCTCGGGCGGCGGCAGTATTATCAATATTTCCTCTGTTGGCGGGCGGTATCCTGATCTGGCCCGCGTCGGGTATGGCGTATCCAAGGCAGCGGTTAATTTTTTGACGAAAGACATTGCGGTACAATGCGCCCGCAGCCGGATCCGGTGTAATGCGATTTTGCCCGGTATAACGGAGACGGACGCGGTGCGAAAACATTTGTCACCGGAATATAGCCATTTATTCCTGCGCCATACGCCGCTTGGCCGTATGGGGACGCCGCAGGAAATCGCAGCTGCAGTGGTTTATTTGGCAAGTGATGAATCGGCTTATACGACGGGCCAGCTGATTGAGGTAGGCGGCGGTTTTGGTCTGCCCAACCCGAGTTATGGAGATCTGATAGAGGGTATGCGGCCGATGTAAACGGTTTCCCAATTCTCGGCAGGGGCGTGTCTTCCGCACCAGATTTATGCGGGATTACCCAAAGGTTTTCAGCTTGGAATCCGGGTAGAGCGGGCATAGTAAATGTCGGGAGGTGAGAATTTGCGAAGAATAGTTCTGGCGTGGTGGCTGGCTGCCGCTATGGCGGTTGGCGCAGCCGCGGCCGAAGAGGTGATCCCAATGGGACGAACCGTTGGAATTCGGATGACCTCGGACTGCGTGCTGATTACCAAGCTGACCAGTGTGGAAACGCTGGAGGGCGCGGTTAGCCCGGCGCAGGCCGCTGGGCTGCAGGAGGGTGATCTGATTCGGGAAATCGGAGGGGAGACCGTTTCATCGAATGACGCGCTTCAGCAGGCCGTGTCCATGTCCGGCGGCCAGCCGCTTTTGATACGCTGTGAGCAGGATGGGCAGAGTCGTGAGGTCACAGTGGTACCTGCCCGAGACCGCGATGGGGTTTACCGTATTGGCGTAATTGCCCGTGACTCCATTGCCGGGATTGGTACGGTCACCTATGTGGATCCCGAGACTGGGGATTACGGTTCGCTTGGGCACGGGATTTGCGACGCTGACACCGGCGTGTTGATTCCGCTTGGCAGCGGCGGTCTGATGGAATCTTCAGTCGAAAGTGTCCAGCGCGGTGAGGCAGGCGACCCCGGAGCGCTGCAAGGGGAGTTCGACCCCTCGCATGAAGTCGGAACGGTGCGCGAGAATACCGAAACCGGCATTTTCGGGCAGTTTACCGACCCGGCATATTATGACTCTCTGGAGACCGTTCCGGTTGCGCATGCCGGTGAAGTCACGACTGGCGAGGCCGAGATCTTGTCCAATGTTTCGGGACAGGATGTGGAACGCTATACGGTTGAAATCACCAAAATTTTTGATGATGAGGATGCTTACGGGCGCTCTATGATGGTGCGCGTTACCGATGAGCGGCTGCTGTCTGCAACCGGCGGGATCGTCCAGGGAATGTCGGGGAGCCCCCTGCTGCAAAATGGCAAGCTGGTTGGGGCGGTGACCCATGTGCTGGTGAACGACCCTACGCGCGGCTATGCCGTGATGATCGACGCAATGCTTGAAGAAATGGAGAACTAAAAGAATATGATGTTTGCAGCCGAAAGATCCTTTTCGGCTGCTTTTTTATAATTGCCTTTTTCACTTCCTGCGCAGGTCTTGCAGGATTCCCCGATTTCCAATATTTTACGCTTTAAAATAACAGGAATTGGAAATCGAGCGGTTTTACTTTTTGAAAATAAAAATTTAACTGCATAAATTTTCTCCTGAAATTTTGTTGTATATTCACAAAGGCAGATCTGTAAGAGCGGCAAAAGGCTGCAATGAAGAAGGATGATTCGTCAGAAGGGAAGAAGGAGTGGAAAGTATGCGCAGAGGTTTGGGGCGGACATCCTGCGTATGCTGCAGGCGGAATGAGAAAAGATTTTTGCATGAAATATGGATGTTTTGCGCGGTATTGCGTCCGAAGGCCGCAGAAATCGTGTGGACGGCATATGCCCTGCCCACAATTTCCAGGCGCTGCATGCAGGGGGGATATGCGCCGTTATACGTTGGCATCCGGCAAAACGCAAGACTTGGCTTGCACCGCGCAATATCTTGACGCAAAATAAAGAATATGTTATAATATAGAGCCGCTAAATACCGGTTCAGGCGTCAGCCCGGCTGTTTTTCCTGCAGCCCCTGCCCGGCGTTGGGGGGGGGGGCGCCCCCCCGCGCGCGGCCGGGGGGGGGGGGGGGGTGAGGGGGTTTGTGTGGGGGGGGGGGGGGGGGG
>CANPPM010000073.1 GCA_947575935.1 uncultured Butyricicoccus sp.
CTGGCGCGCCTTGCCTTTTCCTGCTATCCAGGCGGAGGCTATTTGTCGCGGATCAGCAGATTCAGCTCCTCCATAAAGGTGTTGATATCTTTAAACTGCCGGTAAACCGATGCAAACCGAACGTAAGCCACCTCGTCGATCCCCCGCAGCTCCTCCATGACCATTTCACCGATCACCTTGGAGGAAACTTCGTAATCCAGCGAGCCAAACAGCCGCAGCTCAACCGCATCGACCAGTTGTTCCAGCCGCTGTGGGGGCACGGGGCGCTTTTCGCAGGCTTTCATTACGCCGCCAAGCAGTTTCCGCCGGTCGTAGGGCTGACGCGTGCCGTCGCGTTTGATCAGCATAAGCGGCATGCGCTCGACTGTTTCGTAGGTGGTAAAACGCTTAAGGCATTGCAGGCATTCCCGTCGCCGGCGGATGCTGCTGCCCTCGTCGGTTGGCCGGGAATCCACGACCTTGCTGTCAGCATAGCCGCAGAATGGACATTTCATAGGCTCAGCCCTCCCTTTTGAAAAGCGGTTTAGGGGCCGGGAAGAAAGCCAGACCCCATATCTGGTATAGTCTAATTGTACAGCGATCTTCAGGGATAGAAAAGCTACAATATGGTTAAATTCCCCCAACCGCTCTGCCGCTGATTTTCGCTTCTGCGGATGGCGGCCGTTCTGCAGGAGGGTTAAGGCTGCGCATAGGGGGCAAGGCGTTCGATCGAGCGGGCGATCTGTGGGAGGGAATCAAAATTGTTTTTGTATACCTCGATCAGTACCTGACGGTCATAGCCGAGCGCTGCGAGCGCGGCAAAAAACGCCTTGTAGTCCATTGTCCCCTCACCCGGCAGCAGGCAGCTGCGTTCGCTGTCAAAATCGTTCAGATGGATGTTACAGATCCGGTCGCCGACTGCGTTCAGGAACCGCTGCCAGGTCTGCCCGGCGCGGTGCGCCTGCTAGAAATCCAGCGTACAGCGAAGTTCGGGGATATTTTCGTACAGCGTGCGCAGATAGCCAGGATCGGCCGAGCGGCACCACGCAACATTTTCTTGTGTAAAAGTCAGGCCGTATTCTGCCGCCGTTTCGATCAGCCTGTGGTAGACCTTTAGTTTGCGGTCGATGATGCCGCCGTCGGTATCGACCCCCATGCGGCGTTCTCCATGAAAGGTGAAATACCGGGCGCCCAGGCGTTGGCCCGCGGCGAAATAACGGCGGTACTGTGCAAACGCGTCCTCGGTCCGGCGGGTGTACTCAGAAAAGAGCAGAATCCCCTCGTTTGCCGCACTATATGGATGGATCGAGCAGACCTCCAACCCGTTTTCCTGCACGTGCCGTTCGATCTCCGAAAGCAGCGGTTCAAAATATTCACTTTCTGTGTTAAAAAACACCTCAACTGTGCGTAGCCCAAGGCTGCCGATTGCGTCCAAAGCCTGTTCGACCGGCAGCGGGTAAAAGCAGGCGGTGGATATGCCAAGTCTCATAGCGGCTTCCCTCCCTGTTGTTTTAAAGCGTCTGTCACCGGCGCCGTGTGCCGGTAGTATGCCCGCGGCGCACCGATCCCATCCGGGGACAGGCCTGGATTCTGATTGGTTTATTATACACCGTTTTTCCGGACTTGTCACCTTATTTTTCATCTGTTGAGAGGGGGCGGGCTGCCGGTATTCTGGGATATCTGTGCAGAATTTAGTTGCATTTTATCGGAAAATATGGTATTCTGGGACAAAGTCTTTTTCGGATTCAGGAGGGGAATTTTATGCGGAAATGTGTCCGGATGCTGGCGGCTGTCTTGTGTGCGGCGTCGCTGCTGCAGACCGTACCGGCGGGGGCCGTGGACGCGTCGCCGACCACCAACCCCATATATGTTGACGGGCAGCTTGTTGAGCTGGATAGCTATACGATCAACGGATATACTTATTATAAGATACGGGATTTGGCCGAAGTGCTCGATTTTGAGGTTGGTTATGACACTTCAACCGACAGTGTTTTGATGTGGAATTCTACACAGCGGCCGCCGGACGGTTCCGGGCAGCAGGATCCGTCCCAGCCGGCTTTTTCTCCGGATGAGCGCATTCCCGACCAGCCTGGCGATCCTGCACCGGGGGAGGACGGGCCGCTGGCCGAATGGGATCCGGCAAATCCGGGCGCCACACGTGATGTTGTCGACGGCAGGCTGGTCGTACTGCTCGATCCGGGGCATAGTGGTTCGGATGTTGGGACGACCAGCGTTGATGAAAAGTATTTTGAGCGGGATTTCAATATCGACGTTGCGGTCCGGGTCAAGTCCATGCTGGAGGCCAGCGGTGTTGAGGTGCTGATGACCCGTGAGCCCGAGGAAACAGAGCGGATTTGGCCTTCTGAACGGGTGAAACGGATTGATAAACTGGTGAAAGAACATCCGGTCGATGTGCTTGTCAGCATTCACCACAACGCGACCGAGCTTCATAAAGCGACAGGCAGCGAAATCCTGGTTCAGGTTGCATATGAAAAAGGCGGCCCTGGGCAGGAGCTGGCACGCTGCATCGAGGCTGAGTATCGTGCGCTGGGCCGTTCCATTCGTCCCACCAAGTACCAGCGCAGTGAAAAGGACGAAAACCTGGATTATCAGTACCTGCTGCTTGCCGCGCAGGAGCGGGATTTGCTTGCGGTGATGAGCGAATACTGTTTTATTGATACGGAGGAGCTGCAGTTGGTGCTGACCGAAGAGGGGCGGGACAGGGAGGCCGCTGCGCTGACGGCGGCAATCTTGAAATATTTTGCCGGCCATCCGTATTGAACGGTGCGGGAGGCATTCGGGCTGTGAAGGATAAGGCTGCGGGTATATGCGGCGGGTGCACGCTTTAAATAGGGGTAGAAAGGGGGCGGAATGTGTGAAAAAAAGTATTTTCCTGCTGTTTTTTCTGTTGTTTTTTACGGCCTGCAGCCTGGAATTGTCGGAAGAGGAGATGGAGGGGCGGCTGATCAAGATTGCTGGGCGGCTTCCGGCGACTGCGGCTGGGGAGGTCGACCTGACGCAGACCGTATCGGGCGGCGCCAGGGCTTACAGCGCCGTAGTTCAGCTGACCTGGAGTGAAATGCAGGGCCGTTTTTCAACCGAAAAGGCGCTTGCGAAATATAGCCGGCAATTTGCGGATGAGGTGACGCAGCGCATTCCGTCCATTTCGACGCTGTCGCTTGCATGGGTGGTTCCCTTTCATTCGAAGGAAGAGACTGCCATGCGGTTTTCTTATCAGCGCCGGAAAGAGGGGCTGACGCAGATCGCGTTGGAGGACCGCTTTACCGACGGTACCTTCGGGGCCGATGCGTTCATTGATCCGAATGCAATGGTAGAGGTTCCTGTCCGCCGTCTGGAACCGTCGGAAACGACGCCGCAGGAAGCGGTTTTGCCGGCGTCGGGAACGGCGCCGGAGTCCTCGGACGAAACGGCGCCGCCCGCCGGGTCGCCGGCGGACAATGCCGGGTAAGCGGTGTTTTTGACGAACGGATCCGGCCTTGGCGCAGGCTGCGGGGATTGACAGTTTTTCCGGTTTGGAATATAATATTGGCGTACCGTAAAAGAACCGAAAGGAGCTTGCCGGGGGCCTTTTGCGTCGTCCTAACCTGCTTGTGGGGAAAGCGCTTTGGCCAAGGTTATTTCTGGTACGTATTAGGCCGTGTCAGATGGTCCGGCGATCGGGCCATCGTGGTATCGCCTCTGGTACAGCGCCGGCATATACTGGGTATGCGGGCCGCCGTACACACGGAGCAGGCTGTGGGCGGATGCCGCCCATGAGGCCGGGCCGGCACGCCGGCAGCAGTATGCAGCACCGTCGCATCTGTGGGACAGTCCGCTATGTTTCACAGATGCGTTTCTATTTTTTGCGAGTATGAAAGCGGCAGAAAAAAGGCGGATCAGGTGTCTGGCAGGGGGCTGCGTACACGCGACAGTTTCTCTGCGCTGTGTGTCTTATTCCAAAGGGGAGCCTCCCTCTGGAAGCGGATTCGCAAAAAAAACATTCTTTATCCTGTTTTGGGATATCAAAGGAGCATGTATGACAAAGAAAACTATTTCCCCTGGGCAGGAGCAGCATTTGATTAACCGCGTTTCCCTAGTGACAATTCTCGGCAATGTTCTGCTTTCTGCAGCCAAGCTTTTTGCAGGGGTCGCCGGGCATTCAGGCGCCATGGTTTCGGATGCGGTTCATTCGCTTTCGGATGTGGGTACGACCGTGATCGCTTATTTGGGGGTCCGCCTTTCCCGGAAAGCAGCCGATACCGAACACCCCTACGGGCATGAACGGATGGAATGCGCCGCTTCCCTAGTTTTGGGTGCGATTCTGTTTCTGGTCGGCTGCGGCATCGGTTGGACTGGGATCAAACAGATTGCAGGCGGTGATTATGATGCGCTTGCCGTCCCGGGGCGGATCGCGCTGGCGGCTGCGGCGCTGTCGATCCTTAGTAAAGAAGCGATGTATTGGTATACCCGGCATTATGCGCTGCTGCTGGATTCGGCGGCGTTTATGGCCGATGCGTGGCACCACCGTTCGGACGCGTTGTCTTCCGTAGGATCCCTGGTCGGGATTGGCGGCGCAATGCTGGGATATCCTGTGCTGGATCCGCTGGCCAGCCTGCTGATCTGCCTATGCATTTTGAAAGTTGCGTTTGATACGTTAAAAGATGCGTTGGACAAAATGCTGGACACCTCCTGTGGGAAAGAATACGAGGACCGTCTGTCGTCGTATATCTGTGCACAGCCGGGGGTGGTCGGGCTGGATGCGCTGCGTACCAGGATGTTTGGCAGCAAGGTTTATGTTGATCTGGAGATTTCCATGGAGGAAAGCAAAACCCTGAAGGAAGCGCACACGATTGCAGAGCGTATCCATGACGAGGTTGAGGAGCATTTCCCGAATATCAAGCATATCATGATCCATGTCAATCCAGCGGAGTGACCCGCTTTCGCCGTACACAAGTATCATGCCGAAAACCCCTTCGTTCTTCTCCGTATGGGGCGCTGCAGGGTTTCTGCACGCGTTTTATCATGCAGAAGGGCGGCAGCCTGACGCGCTGCCGCCCTTCTGATTATCTGTTTGTATAAAACAAATTTATGATATCTGCTAATTTTTTTAGGATTCACTGCATTTATTTCGTGCCCTGCTTTCCGGATGACTTGTAATTCCGCATGAGAGAGGATGGCTGCCATTTTCCTTATTTTTAAGATTGCTGTAAGGAGGGCCCGGCACCGGAGGATGCTGAAACCGCGTCAGCCCTCCCACCCAGCGGAGCCTGCTTCTGCGAGGGCGTTGTAGTTTCCCCGATACCCGTCAGGATTGCGGGTTGCACAACGGAAATCGGTCGTGATCGGGCGTTCTGCCGGTTTTCAAGCAGAGGTTGGGACAGCTGGCGGATCAAGAGCCGTGCCTATGCTTGGGGAAATGCATGCAATTGGAACCATGGCTATGACCGTATGACAGCTGCCGCCAACCGAGAGAGACTGGTTGGCGGCAGCCTTGTGGGGATGCTATACTTCGGGCACACGTTTTAGGACCTCGTCGGGGACCGAAACCGGGCCGCAGCCTGCGCAGCGGGAGCAATCATGCATACAGTTCATCGGATCATCTGGATCCTCTTCCCGGCAGAGTGAAAGTACGGTTGGGTCGCCCTGTCGTTCCCCGGTGAGGAATTTCGCAACGGCCTCTTCACAGGAGCCGGAGACACCGGGAATCAGCAGTACGCCCAGCATCTCCAGCGCGTTGCGGGTGGAGATGCCCAGCGCGCCGCAAATCAGTACGTCGATGTGGTGTAGGCCGAGCCGTTTGGGCATGGCGGCGGTACCGGTGTCCGGGCTGGGGGCAAGCTCTTTGGACATCGGGGTCTGCCCCTCTGTAGTGACGATAAAAAAATTCCGGCAGTCCGAAAGCGACTGCACGACCTGGCCGTCTGCATAGGGAACGGCAATTCTCATAGCGGTCCCTCCTCGGTAAGCAGCGTTTCCAGCCTTGTGGTCACGCCGCGCAGCGTATCCGGCAGCTTGGCGCCCTCAATATCCCCTGCGTCGACGGCTTCGGCGAGGCGCGGATCGATCGGCAGCTTGGCTAGTACGGGAAGGCCGTGCTTCTCCGCAGTCTCATCAATTCGGGATTGTCCGAATACCTGGATTTTTTTGCCGCAGTCGGGGCATTCGAGGTAGCTGTAATTTTCGATGATGCCAAGCAGCGGGATATTCATCATTTTGGCCATTTTCACGGCCTTGCCGACGATCATCGAAACAAGTTCCTGCGGTGAGGTGACGATAAGGATGCCGTCCACCGGCAGCGACTGAAACACGGTCAGCGGCACGTCTCCGGTGCCGGGGGGCATATCGACGAACATATAGTCGACATCCTGCCAGACAACATCCGACCAGAACTGTTTGACCGTTTCTGCGATGATGGGACCGCGGTAGATGACCGGGTCGTCAGGATGCTCGAGCAGGAAATTGATAGAGACCATATCAATACCGGTGGCCGAGGTTTTGGGGAGGATCCCCTCCTCGCTGGCCTCCAGCGTACCCGTTACGCCAAAGCTTTTCGGGATGGAGGGACCGGTAATATCTGCATCAAGAATGGCCGTATGATAGCCCCTGCGGGTCATAGCAACCGCCAGCATAGAGGTAACGAGGCTTTTGCCGACACCGCCCTTGCCAGAGACAACGCCGATGACCCGGCGGATCGAAGAATACTGGTTTGCTGCGACCTGCAGGCTCTGCGGTTCACCACAGCCGCCCGAGCAGCTGTCACAGTTGTGGGAACAGCCCATAATAAACACACCTTCCTTTCGGTTATTCTTAGTATATCGCACAGATCGGGATTTATCAAGCTGAAAACCACGCTTTCTGCAAATATTTCGCCTCTGCCGAAGGGGGCTGCCGGATTAGCCGCCCGCCCAGACGGTTCGTTTGCCTGCAGCACTGTTTGCGGAGAAACTGGGGCGGGAGCGCGGGAAACGCCCGTGACGTGGGAAAGGGGGAGGGCCGGTGCTTTTTGGGGAGTCAACACGCCGTTATTGTTCGGATAACGGTGTTTTCAATCTGCATTTCACCATTTTTTTTTCAAGTCTTTGGGGAAAGTATGGGGCGAGGCGTGCGCTGTGTCTTATGCTGTTGGCATAGTTTTTAACTAATTCCATAAAGTGAATTGAAAAAGCGATGTTTCTGTGATAAAATCGAAATAATAAATCCGCATTGCTCGATGGATTTTACAGAAATGAAAGGAAGTAGTGCCATGAAACGTATGCTATCCTTTTTCTTATCCCTGCTCCTTGTTGTTGGATGCGGGATTGGAACCGCCTCTGCCGCCCAAGGAGATGGGCTCACAGTCTCTTTCAAAACCGCCATCTATTCCATCTCGAAAGAGACCTTTGTGCGTTGGACCAGTGAGCGCGCCTCTCTGGATGAGTGCGGCGAGGATGAATATATCACCGTCTGTGCTGTGCTCACCAACCCCTCAGCCGCGGCTGTGACGCTCCGAAGTCCCTACATTCAAATTGACGGCGGGGAGAAATTGCGCTGGGCAAACGATATTACACTGAAGACGGGTGAGTCGGCCTGGCTCCATGTGTACTACAGCAGAAAGAACTATCTTACATCCGGCTTGCATACGGCGGCGCTTTATGCGTCGGACGGGCTGCTAGCCTCCGGCCATTTCAGCATCGGCCGGGACTGGACGAAGGTTTTTAAATTTCCCACGGAGGCGCAGATCGCGGCCCGGGCCGCTGATGAGCGGTCCCCCTATTTGAGCGCTTG
Source organism: uncultured Butyricicoccus sp. (assembly GCA_947575935.1). Taxonomy (GTDB): domain Bacteria; phylum Bacillota; class Clostridia; order Oscillospirales; family Butyricicoccaceae; genus QXXE01. The sequence goes on from CANPPM010000073.1 coordinate 7,744, forward strand.
GCTGGATATTGATAAAGAGGTTCGATATAACGCTTACTGTGTCGACTTCAAGTCGGATTATATTCCTTATAGCACGTATAGCTGCTTGTTCAATGGGTATATGGATCTCTCCGGATTAAAACAGCAGTACCGCTCTGTTGAGGGCAGCGGCCTGTTTTATGGAGGATTGCAGCGCGGGGATGTGGATAAGGGGAGTAACTTTATCCTGTCTTTTTGGGATATTTTTTGCACTGACGCTGCGGGAAAAAAGACTACGATTCGGGCGAAACGGACCTATCCGGTGGAAAAGACCAATGACGACGATTTTGGTCATGAGGGGACGGGGGCGCACACCCTCCTCCCTTACGATTGGCAGGCGGGCCGTTGGTACCGGATGCTGCTGCAATGCGGTACCTCGGAGACCACCGGCAACACCACAGTAGAGCAGTGGTTCCAGGATCTGACTACAAACAAATGGACCCACGTCTGCACCTATGACACTGGACTGAAAAACAGCTGTTTTGTCGGCAGTACGGCGCTTTTCTCGGAGAATTTTGGGAAAAAATTTGCCGCTGGGGTGCGCTCTTTGGAATTTACCAACGTTCGTATCCATACCAACGAGGGCTGGAATGATGTGAATGGTGTACGTTACATCTATTCAAGGACGACCGGGATCCACGAAAAAGCCTATGGCAGCTGGGAAGCAGGCGCAGACGGAAACACATTTTATATGATTTCTACCGGCGTGCCTGGCTGGGGCCGCAAGGAAATGACGGGTGCGCTTACCATCCGGAACAGGGAGAGCGGTAATCCCCGACAAAAATAACCTGCCAGAAAAAACAATGCAAAGCGCCTCTGCTTTCCTTTGGAAGCAGAGGCGCTTTGCTTGCGGAGACAGGGCTTGGAGCGGCGGCCTTCGGGGGATTGGTCTCCAAACGCGCTTGCGCTGCTGCCTGAAATCGTTTGATTGCGCAGCGAAAACCGGAAACAATCCACGCTTGTTGGTCGTTGCATTTTTGTTGGATCTAGGGCCTGTTAAAATGTCAATATGCCCAATTAGTGGGCTTTTTTGCCATACAGCGGCAACTTATCTGGAAATCCATCCGGTATTCCTGCAAAAAATGGGTATGTTGACCTTTACCGTATCCTTGAATTTATAAGAAATGCAGCGCGGAAGCGCATCACCTTCCAGTGTCTGCACCTGTATCGTCCCCGTCTCCGGCTCGACAATCCAGGATTCCACGTCCTCCCCTGGCTCGCTAAAGCGGACGTCCTGCGCCGTCACGCGCCATAGTCCCCATGGGCTGTCCGGCGTATAAAACTGCTGAGGGATGCTGGCCGTGGGAGCTATATATGTTCCCCTCCCTGAAGCGCTAAAAAGAAAAAAGCCGTTATCGTTCAGATAACGGCTTTTTCAATGGGTGCAGGGACAGGACTTGAACCTGCGACCTCCGGGTTATGAGTTCCAAAACGTTCTTGTGCTATCGTTGCAAATCGTCTGTTTATGTAGTGCAAACCGATAAAACGCCCGCTCGTTCGTATACTTTTGTGATGTATCGTAGCGGGCTGTTTTGTATCGTAGTTGAATTTTTGTTGAACTCAGCGCGTCACAATTCCAGACAAAATCAAGACGAGCGGGAGCGCCCATTTTTCAGGGTGTCCCGCTCGCTTTTTCAGTTCCAGTCTATAGCGTCGTGCGTTACTGTTTCACCACGTGCATATTCCGCACGGGCCGCATGGATGGCAGCTATATCATCCGGCGTCGCTGCATCATCTGGCAGAAAGCGCTTGACGATCTCCAATACAAGCAGCTGTTCCGCTTCTGGCAGGCAATCAACAATTTCGGAAATCTGCTGTGTCACGGGTGCCATAAAATCAAACCTCCTTGTACACATCCCCTCTGGGGCCTATCTTTTCAATCAGTATTTCATCACTGGACGGGTAAGAGAAAACCACACGCAACCAACCAACACGAAGCCGGTAACTGCCATTTGTGCCTTTCAGGTGCTTGACATCCCCGGCAGGCAGCCCCTCTATAGCAGCCTTAAGCCGTTGCTTTGTGGGCTTATCCATGCTGTTAATTGCCTTTACCGCTCGCTTTGCATAGTGAATGGTCATGTGCTTTCACCCTCAGAATTGCCCTGAGAAGCCGCAGGCGCGTTTCTGTCCCGCTCCATAGTCTCATCTATGGCACGGATGAGAAAGCCGCTCACCGGCTCTCTGCGGGCTTCTGCGTGTGCCTTTGCCTGATTCAACTTTTCGGGCGGGATAGCGATTGCGGGCGCGGACACGGTTTGTGCTGCATTCAACGGCACTTCGGATGCTTGGATATCCACAGTAGCGACAAAAGCTCCTGTGCGGGTTGCGGGGGGCTTGTCGATGCACTCAAGCACAAAATCCTTTAATACTGTGTTAGAAGTCTTACCCTGACCATCACAATATGCTTTGAAATCTGCGGCCTGCTCGCGCTTCACCTTACATCCAAGTGTGGTCATGTTTTCTTTATCCCATTTCAAAGACGCTCTTTTTTGCGATTCTCTGGGAGCCATAAAAGCACCACCTTTCCTATCTTATCGTAATTATACCACAAAACGCAGCGGATTAACAGTATAAAAATTAACAAATTTATACGGTTAACTTTGTATTATATGCCAATAGATATATACTGCTAACCGTAGTACAATATAATCACAGCAAGGGAAGAGAACAAACGGCAGGAGCAAAGAACGCCTATAAGAGCGAGGAAGGATAAGCAAAGTGTAGCAAAGGCTCACGAGATTGGTTTAAAGCCCCGCGCCGCCGGTTTAACAAATTTCAACATGGAGGAAAACAAAAATGAGTATCGACATTATGAATGTAAAGGTGAAGGAACTGCGCGAACTGCGCCGCATGGC
>CANPPM010000074.1 GCA_947575935.1 uncultured Butyricicoccus sp.
ACGCTGTTTCGCTCCGGCTACATGTGTGTAAATCTGTGTCGTCATGATGGAGGAATGTCCCAGAAGCTGCTGGATATAGCGGGTATCCACACCCGCTTCCAGTAGCAGGGTGGCCAAGGTGTGGCGGAACATATGCGGCGTAATCCTTGTCTGTATGCCGATCTTCTTCCCATACTTCCGTAAAATCCGCCGCACAGACGCCTCGGATAAGCAGCCTCCATTTCGGTTCTGAAACAGCTTGCCGCCTCTTTCCGGACGCCAAATCTGCAGATACTGTTTTAAAATGGAAAGTACCTCTGGATTTGTAATCTGAATCATGCGCTCCCGCGCGCCTTTTCCGTAAATCCGTACGCTGCCTCCCCTCAGATCCAAATCCCATGTGTTCAACCTGCAGAGCTCTGAAACACGAATTCCTGTCGCAAACAACAATTCCATTACCGTCACATCCCGAATTTCGTTTTTGTTTTCGCCGCCTTTCAAAACCATGCGCGAATAAACCGCCTCCAACATCGTTTCTACTACGCTCAGCGAGACCGTTCTCGGAAGCACGACGGGCTCCTGCACCTTAATCCGCAGCCTTGCAAATGGGCTGAACGTCAGCAAGTCTTCATTTTCCAACCATGTATTCAGCGCCCGGATGGATGCAATCTTCCGTTTGACGGTGCGCGGCTGATAGATGCCGTTCATATATGTGACATACGCTTTCAGCGTACTCCGCACAAACTCCAAGCCCCGATCTTTCGTATACTCGATGAACTGCCTTAAATCAATCCGATATGCTTTAATTGTCTTTGGATCCAGCCGTTTTTCAGTCCGGCACATCTCTAGATATTGAAAAATAAGCTCCATCGTCAATTTCATAAAACCCGCCTCCATCTGGTTTGATACTCCCTATTATGTCAGAATATGTCATACTCTGTCGAGAGTATCGTTTTTGCAAGCAGATAAGAGGATATCAGATAAACATAATTTTGCAATTTCTCCAAAACAAATCCCGCAGAACGCTGCATATTTGCTGCCTTCTGCGGGATCTCTGTCCTTTTTAGCGATTTTGCAATTCTTCTGCCAGCCCTGCCTTACACCTTCTTCCCCGCATGCTATCCCCCCTTTGCAAGCGCAGAATACATCTGCGGCACACCGTGAAAACGCTTTGTATTTCACCAAACTGCCGCCGCCCGTTCTCCACCGAAAGCAGCCCCCGCCGCAGACACACAGCCCCTGCGGCGCTTCCTCTTCCAATGGGATCAAAAAAGCCACAAAAACGCTGCCATTACCGTCTTTTCAGGCTTTCGAAATGCGCAATATTGATTTGGCAGGAACTACCGCATACTACAAAAAAAACGCCCAGAGCGCAACGCTCTGGACGTTTTGAGGAAAATCTTTTAAGACTGTTCCAAATAATTTTTAAGCATCTGCGCCGCCTGCGCCCTCGTCGTCAAACCGTTCGGAGAAAGCGCCCCCCGGTTCCCTTGGAGGATTCCCGCATCCACCGCCCAGTTCACAGCCGTTTTTGCATAGTCGCTTATCGACTCGGCATCATAGAAGGAAAGCGCGGCATCTGCAGCCGAAGGGCTTCCGGCGTAGCGCCAGAGCATAGCGGTCAACTGCTCTCGTGTAATCAGCCCATTCGGATCAAACCGCCCATCACTATAGCCGCTGACAATCCTATTTTCAGAGGCCCATGCCACAGCGTCAGCAAACCAATCCCCAACGGACACATCGATAAAAAAGCTGTTGTTCGCCGGGCGCGGGGCGCCTTCTTTGTTATAGAGAATCTGTACCATCTGCGCACGGGTAAGGTTTGCATCCGGATCAAACAGGCCGCTTCCATAGCCGCTCATCAAGTGATGCTCACTGACAAACTGGATAGCATCATAATACCATTCGCTTTCAGAAACATCAGAAAAAGGATTGCGCCAGCCCGTTTCCTCCTCCTGTACCGGATCAAAGAATGCTTCAACGGAAACCTTGCCGTCAGGCATTGTAAACGTGTACTGCTGGCTGCTTTTTTCCGAAAGAGAGAGCTCTTTGCCGGATTCTTCCGTAACCCGCAATTCGGACAATGCGTAACCAGAATCAGGGGTAACCGTAATCGTTACCTTCTCCCCTTTGCCTGCACTGGAAGGCCGAACAGAAACACTGCCGCCAGCGCTGCTGGCAGCGGTTACTTTGTAAGAAGAGGAGGAAGAAGGATCTCGTTTTACATGAAAACTGCCGCCAGAGGTGTTGGAACTCCCACTACGTGCGCTCCATCGCGCATATACGGTTGTATCCCCCTCAAAAACGGTTTCGGAAGTAACCTGATCGCCTTCTTCCGTAAACCAGCCCATGAAATCATATCTGCTGCGCGACGGAGACGGCAGGACCGACAGCGTCCCATCTTTACCAGCGGTCATCTCAGAAGGCTCTACCTGGCCGCCGTCCGCATCAAACGTGATAATAAACGCGTTTTCGTGAACCCCTACCGGCTGACCATCTAGGGGGATTGGCTCAATATCCAATCTTAAAACGGGTTCCTCCGATGCGGCCATCAACATACGGATCCTTCTGGAAGGCACGGCGCGATACAGCATATATCCATAATCGCCATCCGGATGCTCCGGCGTACCGTTGACCGGCGCCAAATACTCCACCACTTCAATCTCAACATCGTCATAAACCGAATGCAGCTCCTGCAGCAGCTCATCTGCAGCGGCACGAGCATATTCCTCAGCCTCTTCCTGCGTCCATGCCGGATCATGCCCTATCACAAGGTGCTCGTCCAAAGACGCCGCCATCGCTTCCGCCAGTCCGACGCCACAGCCATGCGTACATGTATCGGGATTCCCTTCCTCGGAAAAATCATGCTGAAGCGCGGGAATGGCCACATCGACTGTTTTGCCGCAGCCACTGTCCCTACAGGTGTAGGTCATGGTCCCGGATTCCGTGCAGGTGGCGGGAACCGTTATCGCGCCTTCATCCCAATCATGCCGGACGGCAATTGTCAGCTCGGCAGTTTGTCCGCCGTAAGTAACGGTAAGCACCTGATCTTCAGATGCATCCGGGTCATATCCGCCGGAACACATGTCGGCAATGAGCGGCAAAATACAGTCATTATGCCGGTAGCAGGTAGCCGTAACCGCAATATTTGCCTCTGTCAGCAAATCCTCGAGCGCAGCACCCTGCTTCCCATAGATCGCATCTGCCGAAAGGGCAAGGCCGCTGAAGCTGCACCCATGGGCCGCGGCAAAATCCTGCGTCCAATTGTCCCTGCCAGCATTGGGCTGCAATCCATAGTAATGCCCAATCCCAATGTGGACAGACTGCGGATTTTCGATGTTTCGGCGATGCCCCGGGCTATGCAGCCAGCTGTTCATAACATCATCACTGTTGTGCTGCCCTGATGCAATATTCTCCGCACTGAAATGATATAATACATTGCATTCCTGATAGGCAGTCCAACAGATACGTCCATCTGGCCGGGTATGGTCGGGACGGTAAGCCCTATAAATTTCCTCTGCACGTAAAACGGCTACCTCCTGCAATGTGTCAAACACAGAAAGCGGGGCCGCCCCAATGCCCATTCGGTGCTGATTGGTCAGCCGAAGGACATCCCATGCATCCTCATCCATACCCTCCGGCAAATCCGGTTCCGGCGGTTCCGGAATGTCGGGGCCGGACGGCTCTTCAGGGTCATCAGGCTCCCCCGGAGCATCCGGATCGTCCGAACCATCCGGATATGGCTCTTTGCCGCTGGAACCATAGTCCACCTGATTTTCCATCATCAAATCGCGCAAGCCGTTCAGCTCCTCGCCAGGACTTTGAAGCGTTTTGATATTATCTCGGGATAAGCACTTCTGGGTTGAAATATTGTATGTAACGGCAACGGGCCATTGACCAATTCCATCCGGAAATAATGTCTCAAGCTCACTGTCAATGCGCGAAGGATCACCGCTGCCGCCAGAAAATGCATAAGAATATATTTTACAGCGAGTCGGCCCATTTGCATACTTTGAGAATTGCTCGATTGGCACAGAGACATCCGCCTGCCCATCCAAAGGATAGCAGAGCAGAACAACGTTCCGATCCTCCGTTTTGCTGTCAATTCGCGCAACCATATTGACAACCTGCGGCCGGGTCAGATTGATCCAATACTCTGTCGTCGGCGGCTGCTCAAAGGCAAGCGCCGGGCCGGGCAGCATTGCCAGCAGCATGGATAACGCTACCAGAAGTCGTAATAGGCGTTTTTTCATGGCATTCGTATTCCTCCATAAATTGAAGCTTTGACCTTATCATACCATTTTCGATGGATAAAATCTACTGTTTTTCAAAAATTCTCTCGACATCTTTCTATTGCCTTGCGGGCCGGCAGCTCCCCTTCTGCTGCGGTAGCCTGCCCTCTGCCGGTCAAAATTGGGCGCACACAAGCTGTTTCAAAGGATCCGCCATGGCAGACCCAATGCGTCATAAAACATTTTAAGGGATAGAAAAGGAACTGCCGCGTACCGGCGGCAGTTCCTTCCGGAAGAGATGCAGAGACAGTTGTAAGGATTGCTGCAGAAAAAACAGAGGACAGAGCAGAGTCAGAGGTAAGGCCGGGTGCATTCCGCCCCCATTCGGATAACGGCTTCGGCATCCATCGCCCAGTATTCTGGGCGGAACAACTCCAAACATGCGGGACCGTCATAGCCAGCCGCACACACTGCGTCTGTAACCTCCCGAATTGGAATTGCGCCCCTGCCGGGCATGATGCGGTGGCAATGATCCAGGATGCCAAGCGGCAAATCCTCACAGTCGTTAATATGGAAAACAAACAGCTTGTCCGCCGGAATGCGTCGGATATACGCTGCATCCGCACACTTATCATGCAGATAAACATTAATACAGTCGACTGTCAGGCCAACGCTGCCGCGGTCCACTGCCTGTACGATCTCAAGTGCCTGCCGGATACTGTTGACGCACCAACGCCGGTCGCCAATCGGCTCAAAGGACAGTTTTACCCCATAAGGTTCCGCAATATCGGCGAGCTTGTGAAGCACTTCCACAGAATCATCAAAAATTTCCTTTTCGTTTTTGGTGCAATGTCCCGCAGTGACCGTCGGGACAACGATGAGATAGGGATTGCCGATTGCCTGTGCAGTCGTACAGGCAAAGGTAAATAATTCAACCAGTGCGTCCCATTCAGAAGGGGTGCAGAAATTGATGTTTTCAATGGAATTCAATGCAAAAGGCCTGAGATGGCTTTGGGAAAAAAACGTCTTTAAATCGTTAACCGTATGCGTCTGAAAATACTTCTGAAGCATGTCCAGGCGCAGTTCAATATAGTCATAGCCATATTTTTCACATAACACGAGATCACGCTCGACACTGGAATTCTCTTTGCAGGTCGCTTCATTATAACCAAGTTTGAGCATATGCGTAAATCCTCCTTTTGTCGTATCAAAGTTTACCGCGCGCTTCCCGCTCGGCAAGTTCTTTCATAATCATTGGGGTCTTATGATCCAGCTTGTACAGTACCAGTGCGGCAACGGCAATCACCCAAACAATCATCGGACCCTATACATAGATATTCCGAATCATGTCGACGGCGGTCTGCGGCTGCACCACAGCCTGACCGGCCGAGCTGATATAGCCCGCTCCGTCCAGCATCCGGGTCAGTAAAGAACTGGTAACGCCGCTGCCGATCTTAAAGCCGAGTGAACCGCCGCCGAAGATCAGCGCTTCCTGGCGGATATGGGTTTTCCACTGACCAAACTCAACAACATCACCCATCATACCGAATACAAGCGCTGTCAGCGGCGCCTCGCCAAGGGCACGGACAATGCTGGCGCCAAGCAGCCAGGGGAAGCTGTATGGATTGAGCAATACTGCAGCCTGTGCCGCCACCGCGATGATTGCGCCAGCCAATGACATATTACGTTTGCCGTACCTGCGCAGCAGCAGCGGGCAGAGCATTGCACCGATGACCAGCGTACCGGTCTCCGCCAGGTACAAGACGCTGTACATCCATGTGTCATTCTGAAAAATGTATTTGCAGTAATAGGGCAGCGAGGCGCCAACGATTGTACCATGTACGACCGTGACCGTCCACATCACTAGGGTTGACCAGAAATACTGGTTGACGAACAGTGCCTTCAGATTCTGTCCCAATGGGACCTTGGCAGACTGTGCCGCTTCAATTTGTACGGTTTCCTCGCACTTCCAAAAGCAGATTGCCAGCATGACCAGCGCAATTCCGGCCCACAATGCCATTGCTTTGACCCATGCGGTCTGATCGTCTCCAAACAGTTTGACCACCGGCTGGGTAAAGGTCACCGTGATAATACGCCCTACGGGGGCCATCGACATGCGAAAAACAGATAACAGATCACGCTCGTGCGAAGAGCGTGTCATCATAGTGGATAGTGTACCATAGGGGACGTTAATCGCCGTATAAAGCACGGTCGTACACAGGTTATAGGTAACAAAAATATACCAAAACTGCAGCGTGTCGCTTGTCTGTGGGATGGTGAACCGCGCAACTGCTGTGATGCAGTCGAATGGGTGCGGTTGACGATGAAACCCATAATGACATCCGATGTACCGTCAAAGATCCGGGACACCAGCATAACCGTGCCGACTGTCAACAGAGAAACGCCTGCATAATCGGTATAGAACAAGGTTAACACAGATTTTCCCCGTGCAGACGGCCAATCCGTCCCGCACCCAACAAACCAATACGTACCCTTTTACTCATTTTTGTATTCTCCTTTTTTCCACCGGCCGGGCTTCCAGCCTAAATTTTTAGGCGGGTCAAAGAAAAGCAGAATTTCGGAAGTCATAGCGGAGATTTCATGCTAATATTAAGGATATAACAAGAGGAAATGAAACCGCTGTAACCCAGCGCTTTTAGATTTTCCCGCCCTTTTCTTTCTGAAAATATTATATGTCTGCCTGGCCGAGATGCGTGAGCGGAATCCTGCTCGAATTCCGCCGAAAAATCAAGGCTTTTGCTGCGATCCGACGGGCGACTACCAAAATCTTGCTTTTCATCTGCAGAGGAGGAATTTTATGGCTCAGCATCCCATTTTCCAATATTTTCGTGAGGAAAGACTTCCCCATATGACAATGACACACGTTATTACAGCAGGTCACAGTGAAAAACATGCCCGGCTGAAACATTTGCATAAAACAGAGCTGGAACTCTTTTACGTCGCGCATGGGATTGGGGAATATGAGGTCGGAAGGCATGCTTATCAGGTACAGAAGGGAGACATGATCGTCTGTAATGCAGGCATACTGCATGGTGAGGAGCCTACCGCAAAACGGAAGCTGCTTTCTTACTGTATTACATTAACTGATGTTGCGCTGCGCAGCCTTCCCGATAACCATTTGCTGTTGCCGGAGGAATATCCGGTGATCCACTGCGGCGGACTCGCGAAGCAGATTGAGGAGATCATGCGGCTGTTGGCCATGTTTTCCGGAGATCTGCAAACACTCGGGCCAATTTGTGACAGCCTGTCCTGCGGCGTGCTGCTGACACTGTTGGAGATTGCGCGCAGCAGCGCCCGCCATACCCCGCCCCCAAAGACCGACGACGCCGTTGCAAAACGCATTAAAACTTTTCTTGATCAGCACTATGATGAACCGCTCTCACTGGAACGTGTGGCAGATACTCTGCATATCAGCGTTTCCTATCTTTCCCATGTGTTCAAGAAAGAATATGGGGAAGCCCCCATGCAGTACCTTTATAAACGGCGGATTGGAGAGGCGCAGACACTGTTGATCGATACCCAACTGCCCATCGGTGAAATTTCGGACCGGCTGCAATATGGGACGCTGAACCATTTTAATACCATTTTCAAAAAATACGTTGGAATGACCCCGGGACACTATCGAAAATCCTTTCAAATCATGGATTTAGATGGAAAAAACGAAGATTAAACCTCCATTCACGAACTGTTTCCTATCGCAAAATGCAGGGGAAACGGTCTCGATCCGCCCCTCTTACCCATTTTCTCGCGCTGTTTACACTGTTTCACGCGGTTATAAAAATTTCGAAAGGCGCCCAAGAGACGTGAAAGGCCGGCGCAGCTAAATGCTGCGCCGGCCTTTACGATGCATCTTTTTTTCGTCATTGCCGCTTTATAACAGCGTTTTCTACAGAGCTCCGCAGGAAAACCGTCTCATGAAGCGGCCCCCTCCCTTTTGAGTACACGGCTATTTCATGGTTCCATTCAAGCCCCAATGCGCATTTTCATGGATGGTAACATACACCTTTCCAGCGCTCAGGCCACCACAGGTCTCCATTGTCTCAAAAACAGCCTCTGTAAACTGCTTTTGATGCTCCAGCGCCGCCGTGCCATAAATTTCGACATCAACATATGCAAATTCGCCCCGCTGCCCGGAAAAATACATCGTATCCCCATCCGTAATGTCAACCATCAAAGATCGCTCACTCTTCCCCGGTATCAGCGTGATTTGTTGCCCCAGTGCGGCTGCAATCGAATCCTTTTGCTCCTCCGAGAGCTTTTTTGAAGTATTCACATGAATATATGGCATGCTGTCGCCCTCCTATAGTAAAAGTAATTTCTTCCATTATATACCGGCACGCATCAAACCGCAAGGCTGATCTCCGACAAAATTCGAAACGTTAACAATCCTGTACTTTTTCAACATTCAAAAAAACTGCCGTTAAAATCGTCTTTTGGAAGAAATACAAGCCTTTTTCTGCTTTGCTCATGCAAATCCTCAGATTGCCGTATTCCATTTTGTAACCAAGATGTAACTTTCGGCACTGCAGCCGCATCACTTTGTATGCTTCAGCGCCGTCCACCGCGGCCTGCCCCACCGCCACGGCCGCCGCCTCCGCCAAAGCCGCCGCCGCGGCTTCCACCTGAACGGCCTGCGCCACCGCCAAATCCGCCGCCACGACTTCCGCCTGAACGACCTGCGCTACCGCTGTTGGAGCCTCCGAAGCGGCCTGCCCCACTGCCGCGAGCGCCGCCTCCGCCAAATCCGCCGCCGCGGCTTCCGCCTGAACGACCTGTGCTACCGCTGTTGGAGCCTCCGAAGCGGCCTGCTCCACCACCGCGAGCGCCGCCTCCGCCAAAGCCGCCGCCGCGGCTTCCGCCTGAACGGCCAGCGCCACCGCTGTTGGAGCCCCCAAAGCGGCTTGCTCCACCGCCACGAACGCCGCCTCCACCAAAGCCGCCGCCGAAACTGCCAAATCTGCCAAAGCCGCCCATTCCACCCGGGCCCTGCGGCGGACGCCGGTTTAGCGGGGGCGGGGGCGGGGGTGGACGCCTACGCCCCGGAGAAAAAATACTGCCCCAAAACGGCCAGCGCGGCGGCGGATATCCGCCGGCTGCGCCGCCAAAGGATCTTCTGCCCGGCCTGCACGGGCGCAGCATCCTCCCGACAAACGCCAGGACAAGAGCCATCACCACAATCAGAACCAACACGGCATTCCCCAATCCTCCATAACGCTGCCGCGGTTGCAGCTCATGCTGCGGCAGAACGGTTATACCGCTCTGCTCCGTGTTTTCCGGGGCCTGACCATATTGCTGATACAGCGCTTCGATTTCCTCACAAAATGCAGCATATCCCTTCTGCACAGCTATGTCGTAATCCCCACGCGCAAAATCCGGCTCTACAGATTCGTCATAAATATCATAGATTTTATTCGCATCCAGATATCGCCCCAGCCAAGCACTGGGCATCGCATAATAATTCTCATCCCCAATCGCGAGCGTCAACACAAGCCCATCCTCAATCTCCCACGCATCGAAAACCGCCTGGCAATACGCATCGATCTCATAAGTACCCGTGTAATCGGTGGTGATCACCACGACCCTGGTCCCGGTGTCATACTCTGTTGCTTCGCCAAGCGCATTCAGGCTGTCAATGGTCTCGGGGGAAAGCACCTCGGCCTTATCGACAATATAGCCTTCCGTGGGCGCCGGCGGAATCCCGGCCGCGCCTGCAAACACAGTCAAAACCATCAACAATGCAAAAAAAATGGGAAACCCTCGTTTCATCGCTCTCCTCCTGCATCCGCCCCGGTAAAACGCGGCATTTCCCCACTGCCGGTCAGCCGCCCGATCAGTGCGGTCAACGGATCCCGAAACAAGCGGTTATATGCCCCGGCCTTTTCATCATAATAACTGTCAAAGCGCAGATGACTTGTAAACTCTGAAAAATCATTCATCTGTCGTTCCCAACTTCTGCGCAGCGTATCGCTTTCCATCGTCTGGGACGCATCCAGCGCATCCACCGCGTCACGCAGCTCCTGACAGGCCGCAGCGCAATCCTCCGGCGTCTTAGCCTCGTCCAAGCGTGCCCAGGCGGACGCAGCGGCACGCCGCTGCGCCTCCGCGCCGCCTGCTTCCTCCGAGATGCGAAGTAAGTTATAACCGGTCTCGCGCAGTTCCATAATATCATGATAGACTGAGAAACCCGCTTTGCCATTAAAAAATACTTCTTCTGCCCGGACACGTTCCTGCCGCAGCTTCCAGCCGCCCCCGCCCAGCACGGAAATCACCGCCGCTAAGACCAGCACCAATCCAGCGGTCGTTTTTTTTCTCAGCCGTTTCACGTTCTTCCCTCCTTATCGGGTCGAAATCTCAAGCAGTTT
>CANPPM010000075.1 GCA_947575935.1 uncultured Butyricicoccus sp.
AAAGCGCCGCATCAGGGGTTCGCTGATGCGGCGCTCTCTTTATGAGGGGAGGATGAAGCATGGGATTTCTGATCCGATTTTGTGCAATGCCGCTGGTCGTACTGGCCGCATACCGGTTTTATGAAACACGCGGAAGGCTCACGGCGGCGCTGCTGCTGTTTTTTGGATTGACGGGCCTCCTGTTCCTGCTCTGAACCCAACGCCCGGCACGTTGCGGGCGTTGGCCTGCATGCGGTATCGGCCGCGGAAAAGGCTCAAGGGGCGGCGCTGCGGCAGCTGCGAATCTCAAAATCCCCCTTACCCAGATTCCCCGACACGCTGCTGCGGGCCGATAGATCATTAAAATGCCACCACTCCGAAGCAAGCGGCGTAAGCGACGCGCCGGTGCAGTAGTTCTGCAGGGCAATCGCCGCTTCGTTCATACCGGGCGCCAGCTTGGCCGATTTCCATGCGGTAGGCGAATTGCTGCCGACCGGCGTTGTGAACGTCACCGCTGCACGGCTGAGCTCATGGATGACGGTAGGCATCTGATACAGGTCAAACTTTACCACCCGAAGATACCGGCAGCCGCCGGTACTACGTTCCTCCACAGAACCGACCCGCGCCAGGCTGACGTCCACCGCATAGCCTTGTTGATGATTGGACGCGCCGGTCGCAATAAACCAGCCGATACTCCATGGCGCGCTGCTCACCGCCGCCATCACCTCAGGATCCTCCTTCATCAGCGACCGCAGTGCGCGAGATACGTCGATCTGGGTCTCAAGCGGGCGGTATCCCTCGTATAGGATCAGGCAGTTGCCCTGCGCCAGGGCAGCGCGCTGGGCTGCGCAAAGACGGGGGGCCATCGCATAAAGTACCGGCATCATAAATTCCTTTTCTCCCAAGCGATGATTGGTCAGCGCGCCGGTGTACAGCGCCTGTCCGGTGATGCCCTTGAGCGGTTTTCCGCAGGAAACAAAGCGGGAGTCATAGCCGTTGGTAGCGTCATAGAGAATTGAAGGGATCACATCGGGCAGGTTGATCAGGCAATAACGGTGCTCCACCCAGCCGACCACCTCGCCGTGCCGTTGTTCGCCCTCCTCCTGATAATCGGCAGTACACTGAATTTTCCACCATTTCCCCTGTTCCTCCAGGACCGTGAAGGCGGTCCCAGACGGCAGGATTGCCAAGACGCCGGCAGTCGGCGAAGGCTGCGGATCGGCAGCCGCATCCTGGCCGGCAGCCTGCGTCCCAGGTGCGGCTGCAGCGGACGCTTCTGCGTCAGGTCCCGGCGCTTCTGCCGGCGCAGTTGCGGGCGCCTCCGGCGTGGGGTCCGCCGCTTCCACCGGTGCGGCTGTGGACGCCTCCGGCACAGGAGCCGGCGCTTCTGCAGATGCCTCAGGCGCAGCTGCGGAAGCTTCCGGCGCGGCGGCAGCGGCTTCGTTTGCAGATGCCGGCGTTTCGGTCGGCGCGTCCGGCGCTGTGAGCGCAGCGGCCGCTTCCGGATCCGCTTCGCCAGCAGACAGCCCTTCCGCCCCACCCGGGGACGGCGAAAGCTGCGCGGCTGCCTGACGAACCGCCTCCTCAGCCTGCCGTTTCAGCGCAGCCTCCGCTTCCCGTTTGCGCCGTTCCTCTTCCCGCTTTTTCCACTCCGCAATTGCCTGCTGAGCCGCCTCGCAGTCCTCGGGCGCGCGCCACATCGGCAAATATACCGAAGCATAACCGGTCGCCCCCTGAACCGGCAGCTCCAGCCCCTGATAGCTGTCCGGCATCTGCGCCTCGGTCAATAACGGTTCGGTCTGGAATGCGGACAGGAACGCAGGGCCGCTGTCCTCCTCGGAAGGGAGCGCTGTCTCAGGCGGCACGGGGGAAGGATCCTCCGCCTTTTGATCTGGCATACGAAGAACCGGCGGACGCTGATTGGAAACCGCAGCCTGCCGTCCCTCGTCCGGCGCGTCCGGCATGGAGATATCCGGAATTTTACAGGAGGTGCAGAGCAGCAGCAGCGCCAACCCCGGCACGATCCATTTCTTTTTCATCGGCTGCCCTCCTTACGGGCCGAAACAGCCCCGGCGGCTTGTCGACCCCAAGGCTGTCATCAGCTATGGAAAGGGCGGATTTATCCGGCAGCCGGACAAAATCACGCCCTCCCCTATCAACCTATCATCATAAAAAACCGGCAGACGCCGGGGCAGAAAACCGCAGCGGCTTTCTGCCCCGGCCTCAAAAGCGGCCCATCGTTTTCTGTATCCAGTATACTCCAACCCCCTGGGGAAGTCAACACGGATTTCTCTAGGGCAGCGTCTGCCACACAATACGCAAAAACACCGGAAATTGCGCCAAAACCTCCCCCTGACCGCCGCTTTTTCCCCGGCGCGCCCGCAGAGACGCGGCGGACGCAGAGCCCGCGTTATATAAATACACAAAAACGCTTCCTTTCTAACTGTCGCTGTGGTATAATCAGACTGTATGACTATGACCGGAGGAAGGGCTATGAAACGATTTGGGCTGCTCTGTGCTTTGCTGGCGCTGCTCACCGGCTGTACCTTTTATTCGGGCGACGACCTGCTGCTTGCACCGCAGCCGACCAAAAACTTTGTCGCCCTGCAGGAGCAGCTGCGCAAAATCCTAGACGGCGGCGCAATCTATGCCGTTCCGCAAACCGGCCAGAACCGCAGCACCGTGCAGCTGGTGGATCTGGACGGAGACGGCGCGGAGGAGGCCGTAGCATTTTTTCGGGACGCCTCAACGGCGAGCACTTTCACCGCCTATGTCTTCAAAAAACAACAGGATGCCTATGTGCTGGCCGACAGCGTCAGCGGGCACGGACTTTCGGTACAAGCGGTGGAGTACCCGCGTTTTCTGCCGACCGGGCAAAAAGGGATCGCCATTGCCTGGGGGCTGGAGGATGGGCAGACCAGCGCGCTGACCCTATGTGACTTCGACGCCAGGGGGCGGATCAGTACGCTGCTGACGACCGATTTTACCAACTACCGCCTGTGCGATCTGACCGGCGACGGCACCGACGAGCTGCTGGTTATCAGCGGCGACGGCGCCAAGGGGAGAAACGCCGCGCTGTACAAGTACCGTGACGGCGGCGTCAGCGAGCTGGGCCGCGCCACCGTCTCGCGGGAAGCAATGAGCATCGTCCGGCTGACGACCGGTTACCTTGCCGGCGGCGTTCCCGCCGTTTTTGCAGAGGAACGCCCGGACAGCGGCACCGGTCTGATGACCGATATTTTTGCCTATTACGGCGGACAGCTGCACAATATATCCCAAAACACCGAATCGGGCGCAAGCAGCGGAAACTACCGCGCCATGAGCGTCTATGCCGCCGATATTGACGGAGACCATGTTACAGAAGTTCCGCGTACCGTCCTGATGCAGGGCTTCAGCGACCCCAACGGACCCGATGCGCTTTACCTGCTCGACTGGTATGCCTATGACGCGGCCGGGGTCCCGGTGCGCAAGCGCACAACCTACCATAACGTCGCCGAGGAATGGTCGCTCCGCTTTCCAGATGAGTGGCGCAGTCAGGTTACTGCCGTTAAAGAGAGCGCAAACGGCGTAAGCCGTACCATTTTCTATGAGTATATTGCCGGCGGGCCGAACCGGGAACTGTTTTCCATTTACTGCTGTACCGGCGAGCAGGCGAACCGTTTCGCCCTACAAAGCGAACTGACGCCGCTGGCGGAAACCAGCAGCGCCTATTATGCCGCGTCGATTACCGCCGTCTCCGGCGGGCTCGCCCCTACGGCAGAGGAGCTGCGGAGCCGTTTCAGTGTGCTCACCACCGACTGGATGTATTGAATCAACGAAAAAAATCGGGGGATCAGATATGGAGCTTACAAAATATTTCAGGAGCGTCCTAGAACAGGATTCCTGCGCGGTCGTACTGTGCAGCCTTGATCATCAAATCATTTATATGAACCCCGCGGCAGTCAGCCGCTATGCGCGCAGCGGCGGCGCGTCGCTGGTCGGCAAAAGCCTGCTAGACTGCCATAGCGCACCCGCACGGGACCGGATTGAACGGGTCACCGCATGGTTTGCCGAAAGCCAGGCAAATAACCGGATCTACACATTCCGAAACGAGGAAGAAAACAAGGATGTTTATATGGTTGCGCTGCGCGATACGGACGGCACGCTGATCGGCTATTATGAAAAACACGAATACCGCATGCCGGAGACTGCCGCACTCTATGATTTCGGGTTGCCGCAAGACGCCTCTGCAGAAAGAACGGTGAAGGAGTAGGGCATGAAACGGAAAATCTTAGTGCTGGAAGATGAGACCAATATTCGCAGCTTTGTCGTGCTCAACCTGAAACGGGCAGGCTACGAAGTGATCGAAGCGGGCTCGGGGGAAGAAGCGCTGGAAAAATACAGCATCCACCCCGACATTGCCGTAGCCGTACTGGACGTGATGCTGCCAGGCATGGACGGTTATGAGGTCTGCCGCACCCTGCGTACACAGGGCTACGCGGCGGGTGTGATCATGTTGACCGCCCGTGTACAGGAGACCGACAAAGTTACCGGGCTGATGACCGGCGCAGATGATTATGTCACCAAACCGTTTTCTGTGGTCGAACTGGTCGCCCGGGTAGACGCCCTGTACCGGCGGGTCTCCGGCCGGCCGTTTGGGGATGAAGATTCGATCCACTCCGGGCCGTTCAAGCTCAACCTGCGCGCCCGGGAAGTACAGAAAAACGGTGTAAAGGTCGATTTGACCCAAATTGAATACGGCATTTTAAAAGCTTTCCTGCAGAATATCGGCAAAGCGCTTTCGCGCGACGACTTGCTGGAAATGGTCTGGGGGCATCATTATGTGGGCGAGCTTAAAATTGTAGATGTCAATATCCGCCGGCTGCGCATTAAAATTGAGGACGACCCCGCAAACCCGCGTTATATCATGACGGTGCGCGGATTCGGCTATATGTGGGAGGAATGAACCCCCTTTTAAAATCCTGCGTTTCCCCGGGACGCCGCGTTCCGGCATGGGGAAAGCCGGCTGGGGCGCACTGCGGCATAGGGGCATAACTGCTTGGGCAATTTTTTTTGAAATCGGGAGTGTTATGAAAAAAAATCATCGGTCCCGGCGGCGGCATGCGCCGGCCGGTTCCGCCGAACATGAAATAAAAGTGCAGCATACCCCCGGCGGCCTTCGGGGGCGCTGGCTTGTGAATTCGGTGAGTTTTGTCGTGGTCATTCTGGCAGCGGTCATTATCTTTGTATCGGTCGGCGTGTCACAGTATTATTATACGACCATCCGGAACAATCTTCAGGGACGTGCCAATACCACGGCAGCGACCTTCCGTAATTACTGGACCAGCAGCTATGAACAGTTCTACTCATCGGCCAGCCGTTATGTCGTAGAGTATGAATTTAAGGACAAGCTCGAAGTGCAGTTTTTGAACCAGTACAGCCGTGTGATCCTTTCGACCTCGGGGCTTACCGCCGATTCCATCCCTGCCACCGGCGACGTGGAAAAAGCGCTGACCTCGTTGGAAAGCACCTCGTGGATTGGGGAAGATCCGCTTTCCGGCGAACGTGTTATGAGCTGCACCACCCCGCTGTTTACTGAAAACGGCGACCTGATCGGCGGGCTGCGCGTCATTACCTCACTGACCATCGCCGAGCGGCAGATCCACCAGATTATCTTGCTTTCACTGCTGGCAAGCGTTGTGCTGATCTCACTGGTGCTGCTGTCCAACCGTTATTTTATCAAAACCATCCTGGAGCCGGTCGTACGCATCAACGAAATTGTACGGGAAATCACGGCAGGCCGTTACGGCATGCGCCTGCAAAAGGTATATGACGACGAAATCGGCCAGCTGTGCGATAGCATCAACAGCATGTCTGAAGAGATTGCGCGGGCGGAGCGGATGAAAAACGACTTTATTTCCTCCCTTTCCCACGAGCTGCGCACGCCGCTGACTGCAATCGGCGGCTGGAGCGAAACCCTGCTTGCAGGCGGCGGCGAGGATCCGGAGGAGCTGATGCAGGGGCTGGAAATCATACAGAAGGAAGCGGGCCGCCTGACCAGCATGGTCGAGGAGCTGATGGATTACGCACGCATCGAAAGCGGGCGGATGAAGCTGACCGTTGAGAACTTCGACTTATCGCTGGAGTTATATGAAGCGGTCTATATGTATGAAAATCTGCTGCAGCGGGAGCATATTGTACTAGACTACGACGAGAACCCCGATGAAAACTATTTCATCTCCGGGGACCGGCACCGGATGAAACAGGTTTTCCTGAATGTGATCGACAATGCAGCCAAATACGGCGCGGATGGCGGAAAGATTAAGGTCTCTATCGTGCGCCGCCAAAATAAAATCCGCGTAAAGGTGCGTGATTTCGGTCCGGGGATCCCGGAGGCCGAGCTGCCGTTTGTCAAGGAAAAATTTTATAAGGGCAGTTCCAAACAGCGCGGCAGCGGTATTGGCCTTGCCGTAACCGACGAAATTGTCAAGCTGCACGGCGGCAAGCTGGAGATTCGCAGCCGTGTGGGCGAAGGGACCATCGTCGTGATCACGGTCCCGGCGGCCCTGCCCGCGAAAACCGAAAATACGCAGGAGGAAACGCATGAATAACTATTTTTCCCGTCTGCCCCGGCTGGTGTCCGGCGCGGCGGCAGCCGGGCTCGCTTTTGGCTCCGGTAAAAAAAAGACTACCATCGGCGGCCAGGCCCTCATCGAGGGCATTATGATGAAGGGCCCCAAACGGACCTGTATCTGCGTGCGCAAGCCCGATCAGGAATTGGTTTTTCGGGAGGAGGATGCCAGGCCGGCGGCCGCTTTCGGGCGGCTGCCGGTCTTCCGCGGGATGTACGGCCTATTTACCGCCATGAAGGATGGCGTGGATGCCATCAACTATTCGGCTTCCTTCTTTGAAAAAGAGGAGCCAGCCGGGGAACCGTCCCGGCTGGAACAATGGTTGGAACGTAAGCTCAGCTCCGCGCGGCTGGAAAAGGCCGTCATGGCCGTTGCAATGGCCGTGGGCATCGGCATGCCGGTCGTACTGTTTTTTGTACTGCCCGCGCTGCTGGTCGGCCTGGCGCCTGAGAACGCGCCCTTCTGGACCCGGAACCTCCTGGAAAGCGCGGTGCGCATCGTGATCTTTCTGCTGTTCATGTGGTCGGTATCGCATATGAAGGACATCCGGCGCACCTTTGAATATCATGGCGGCGAGCACAAGACCATCTTCTGCTATGAGGACGGGCTTGCGCTAACCGTCGAAAATGTACGGGGAATGCCGCGCTTTCACCCACGCTGCGGGACCAGTTTCATGTTTGTGATGATCCTGATCAGTATCGTTGTATTTTCGGTAGTCTTTTCCCTGATTACAACGACCAACCCGTGGCTGCGCATGGCGCTGCGCCTGATCATGCTGCCGCTTGTGGTCGGCATCTCCTATGAAATCAACCGTTATGCGGGGCGCTATGACAATGCGCTGACCAATATCCTGCGCTGGCCCGGCATCCAGATGCAGCATCTGACCGTTTTTGAACCTGACGACAGCATGATCGAGGTTGCAATCGAAGCCATGAAACGCGTCATCCCGGACGACGGCAGCGATAATTGGTAATGCACCGCAGCGATATAAACTGCAGCGGAGCCTGCCCAAACAGCAGGACTTCCGGGCAAAACTTACAGAGAACAGACAAAACGACCGGGAGGGGGATACAACCGACATGGCCACCACCATCAATGAATTATATTTGGAACTTTTTAAACGTTTCCGGCAGGCGGGTACGCCCTCGCCCTCGCTGGAGGCGCGTGAGCTGACAGCTTTTGTCTGCCATGCCGACAAAAAGCGTACTGCAAGCTGGGCGCATATCTACCTCGACGGCGGCACAATCGACGATGCCAATCAGCTGGCTGACCGCTATTTGGGCGGTGAGCCGCTGGCCTATCTATTGGGCGAATGGGACTTTTACGGGCTGACCTTCCAGGTAACGCCCGCGGCGCTGATTCCGCGTTCAGACACCGAGGCGCTGTGTGAGCTCGCCATCCACCGGGCCCAAGAGGTAATGGAGCCGCGGGTGCTTGACCTATGCTGCGGCTCAGGCTGTATCGGCATCGCATTGCTGCATGCGGTTGAGGACGCGACGGTCTATGCCGCCGACCTTTCAGAGGACGCGCTGCTGCTGGCGGTAGAAAACGCCCGGCGGCTTGGCGTTTCGGCGCGGTTCCGCCCTGTGCGCTGCAACGCGCTGGTCGAGCCGCCTTCCGCGCTGGGGGCATTCCACATCATCGCATGCAACCCGCCGTACATCAGCAAGGAAGAAATGAAGATCCTGGATCCCAGCGTGAAAAACTATGAACCGCGCTTAGCGCTGTACGGCGGCGCAGACGGCCTGGATTTTTACCGCTCGATTACAAAGTACTGGCTGGAAGCGCTGGTACCTGGCGGAATGTTGTATTTTGAATGCGGCTGGCAGCAGGCTGACGAGGTCGTAACACTGTGCGAACGGGCCGGCCTGCTGGATATCTGCGTGCACGAGGATCTGTCCGGCATCCAACGTGTGGTCAGCGCACGGGCCCCTCGCGGCGGGCGATAGTATGCCAGGGGCCGCGTATCGTGTATCAAGAAGCATTTTGGGAGGGATATAAACAGAATGGCACAGAAAAAACAGCCTCTGCCGCGGATCAAACCGGCGGATGACAAGCAAAAGGCGCTTGCTAAAGTGCTGGGCGAGCTTGAAAAAACCCATGGCAAAGGCACGATCATGCGCCTGGGAGAAAACGTCGCGATGAGCGTCGATCATATTTCGACCGGTTCCATCGGGCTGGATGTCGCGCTTGGCATCGGCGGCCTGCCGCGCGGACGTATCATCGAGATTTACGGGCCGGAATCTTCGGGCAAAACAACCATTGCGCTGCATTGCGTAGCGCAGGCGCAAAAGGCGGGCGGTGAAGCGGCCTTTGTTGATGCCGAGCATGCGCTGGATCCCATCTATGCCCGCGCGCTGGGGGTTGACATCGACTCGCTTCTGGTTTCCCAACCAGACTGCGGCGAACAAGGGCTTGAAATCGCCGACGCGCTGGTCCGCTCAGGCGCGCTCGACATCGTAGTGGTTGACTCCGTTGCCGCGCTCGTCCCCCGCGCCGAAATCGAAGGGGAAATGGGGGACTCTTTTGTCGGCCTGCACGCCCGCCTGATGAGCCAGGCGCTGCGCAAGCTCGCGGGCTCGATTGCAAAATCCAATTGTACGGTCATCTTTATCAACCAGCTGCGAGAAAAGGTCGGCGTCATCTATGGCAGCGCAGAAGTCACGACCGGCGGCCGGGCGCTGAAATTCTACGCCTCTGTGCGCATCGACGTCCGCCGCGCTGAGGCAATCAAGAACGGCAGCGAGCTCATTGGCAACCATACCCGCTGCAAGGTCGTCAAAAACAAGGTTGCGCCACCGTTTAAAGAGGCAGAATTTGACATTATGTATGGGGAGGGCATTTCCTTCACCGGCGAACTAGTCGACATGGGCGTCGAGTTTGACCTAGTGCAAAAATCGGGCGCTTGGTACTCCATGAACGGCGTCCGCCTCGGGCAGGGTCGGGACAATGCCAAGACCTATTTTAAGGAACATCCGGACGAGGCCGAAGCCTTACACAAACAGATCATGGAGGCGATCTCCAGACATAAAGCCAGCCCGGCAGCCGTCTCCAGGGACGTGGAGACAGGGGACGAGCTCCCGGAATACGATGGGGAAGAAGCAGCCAGCTATCCCGAGGCGGCCGCGGCGCCCAAAAAAACGAGGGGGCGCAGCACAGCTTCCAAAGCGGTAGCGATTGACGCCGATGACTTCGACGACGACCTGGATATCTGACGCCGATGTGTAATACGCAGGAACGGGCGCCGGAAACCCGCGGGGCGCTGGAAGCACGCTATCAACGTGCACTGGAGGCTGCCGGACGGCAGCTGTCCTATCGGGCGCTGAGCGAGGACGCCCTGCACAAAAAGCTTTTGGAAAAGGGCCACGCAGAGGACGCGGCAGCGTATGCCGTTGCGTGGCTGCACGAACGCAGGCTGCTGAACGACGAGGACCTGGCCCGCTCCATGGTGCGTTCCTACGCGCGCAAAGGGTACGGGGCGCTCCGAATCCGCCAGGAACTGCTGCGGCATGGTATCCACCGTGCGCAGGCAGAAGCTGCGCTGGAAGGCTTTGACGCCGGTCTTGATCAGATGACCGCCCTACTGGATAAACGGCTGCGCGGCGACCTTTCCGACCGGCGCGAAATCGAAAAGGCGGTGGCCGCCCTTCGGCGGCGCGGCTTCCGCTGGGACGAGATCCGCCGCGCACTGGACGCCTACTGTGCGGACGACAGGGAACAGGATTGAGGAACCTAACTTATGATACAACCTAAAATTGGATTGCTCTCGCTCGGCTGCGCCAAAAATCTGGTCGACAGCGAGCATATGCTGTCACAGCTGCGCGCCGCAGGGTATCCTGTCACAGCGCATATGGAGCAGGCGGAAGTGGCGGTAATCAACACCTGCGGATTCATTGAAGCCGCCAAACAGGAGGCAATCAACGCCATCCTGGAGACCGCCCAATATAAGCGAACCGGCGTCC
>CANPPM010000076.1 GCA_947575935.1 uncultured Butyricicoccus sp.
TGCGGGAACCCTTGGCGAAAACGGCGTATCAGGATATTTGGATCAACTTTACGGGTCTGTTCATACTGCTGAGTGTCGCTGGCGCCATTATCAGCACTTGCAGACAAAAGAGCGCAAAGGCAAAATGAAAAAGCGGGCGGTTAGCTCCTGATTCTACAGAAGTCATTAGCAGAGCTGATTGCATGTGCTATGCTGCGGTTCCTTTACAGAAATGCAGATCGAAATATGAGGAGGTATGCGGCTATGGAACTTGTAAAACTAACCGGAGATAATCTTGAACAGGAACACATTTGTTGCGCCATATCCAACAATAAGGATATTCAGGTCATGTCCAAAAAGAGGTGGCTGAAGGAGCGATTGGAAGAAGGGCTTGTTTTCTTAAAGGGTGATGTCCGGGGAAAATGCTTTATCGAGTATATCCCCGCCGAATACGCCTGGGCGCCTATTGATGCAGAAGGGTATATGTATATCAATTGCCTGTGGGTATCGGGGCGGTTCAAGGGACATGGATACGCAAATCTGCTGCTGGAGGCGTGTGTTGAGGACAGCAAGGCGAAAGGGAAAAAAGGGCTTATGCTCTTATCCTCTCAGAAAAAGAGGGGGTTTCTCTCCGATCCTCAATATATGAGATATAAAGGATTCAAGACGGCGGATACAGCCGATCCCTATTTTGAGCTGCTGTACCTGCCCTTTGAGGAGGGCGCGGGGCGGCCCCAATTCAGAAGCACAGTGCGGGGGCATAAAAATATGCCCAAGGGATTTGTGTTGTACTACACAAACCAGTGCCCGTTTACAGCCAAGTATGTGCCGGTGCTGGAAGATATGGCAAAGGCCCGGAACGCCGTTTTTCAGGCTGTCCATATCCAGACCAGGGAGGATGCGCAAAATGCGCCTTCGCCCTTTACCACCTTTTCTCTATTCTGCGACGGTCAGTTTGTGACCCATGAGATTCTGTCAGAGAAAAGGTTTGAAAAAATTTTGGTGAGCAAAGGATTATAGGAAAACCATTGGAAAATGGGTCACACAAAGGCGTGAAACAGCAAAAAAGCGCCGTCGCTGTTCGGAGTTTTCTCCCGTCAGCGGCGGCGCTTTTTTGTAAAAGACGGCGTTTTGAGAAAAATAAAAACAATAATCTTGATGTAAAAATATCAAGATTATTGTTTTCAAATGGTCGAGGTGACAGGATTCGAACCTGCGGCCTCTTCGTCCCGAACGAAGCGCTCTACCAAGCTGAGCCACACCTCGATGCAATTCTCACGACTCATTCAGTATACCAAATCTATTTTGATTTGTCAAGCAGAAATTTGAAAAATCTACAGGTATTCTTGTCGGCGTTGGAATATAAGGAAAAAAAGGCCGAGGAGGATGGGGCCGAATCCATTCAAATGGGATTGTCACACTGAACACAACCGAGAGGAGGCTGCATCTTTTATGAACAAAATGATACACAGAACCTGATATATGAGCAAATATGCGGAGAAATATGACTTCAGCCGTGCGAGCGCCTGTTTGAAACCTGCCAACATGCCCAGTCAGTGGGTCTTTTCCCGCCATACTGCGACAATTTTTTTGGAAATACATTCAGTTTGCAGAGAAAACCGGAGGGCGCTGAGTCCCTCCGGAAGCTGTGCCGTAACAGCGGGTTACGCGTCTTTTACGGCCGCGAGCAGTGCGCTGGTGCGGTCGGTTTCTTCCCACTTGACGCCGAGCTCTTCACGTCCCATATGCCCGTAAGCGGCGAGGGCACGGTAGATCGGGCGGCGCAGATCAAGATCACGGATGATGGCGGCGGGGCGCAGGTCAAACACCTCAGCGACCGCGCGGGACAGCACATCTTCACTGACTGTGCCTGTGCCAAAGGTGTCGATCATGACCGATACCGGGTGCGCTACGCCGATCGCATAAGCAAGTTGGACTTCGCAGCGTTTGGCAAGTTTGGCCGCGACGATATTCTTTGCAACATAGCGCGCTGCATAGGCGGCTGAGCGGTCGACCTTGGTCGGATCCTTACCGGAGAATGCGCCGCCGCCGTGCCGTGCCGTACCGCCGTAGGTATCGACAATAATTTTACGGCCGGTCAGGCCGGAGTCTCCTTGCGGCCCGCCGATGACGAACCTACCGGTTGGATTTACCAGAAAGCGGGTCTTTTCATCCAGAAGGTGAGAAGGGATGGTCGCGCGGATGACATGCTCGATCATGTCGCGGCGGATGGTGCTGAGAGAAACTTCGGGTGAATGCTGTGTCGAGATGACAACGGTATCGACGCGCACAGGGATGTTGTCTTCATATTCTACGGTGACCTGGCTCTTGCCGTCAGGGCGGAGATAGGGGAACTGGCCGTTTTTACGGACTTCTGTCAGACGGCGTACCAGTTTATGGGCGAGGGAGATGGGGAGGGGCATTCGTTCGGGGGTTTCATCACAGGCATAACCAAACATCATGCCTTGGTCGCCGGCGCCGGTTGCGAGCGCAGCGTCGGAATCGCCCTCTTTGCGTTCCAGAGAATTGTCTACGCCGAGTGCAATGTCGGCTGACTGTTCATCAATTGAGGTGAGGACAGCGCAGGTGTCGCCGTCAAAGCCGTATTTCGCCCGGTCATAGCCGATATCACGGATGACGCTGCGGACGACTTTGGGAATATCGACATAGCAATGGGTCGATATCTCACCCATGACGGAAACAATACCAGTCGTGCAGGTTGTTTCACAGGCAACGCGGGAGTAAGGGTCGTTTTCGAGCATTGCGTCGAGGATTGCATCAGAAATCTGATCGCAGATTTTATAAGGGTGTCCCTCTGTGACCGATTCGGAGGTGAAAAGATGTCTTGACATAATGTTTACAGTCCTTTCCTGGATAGGGTTGAGAATCTGTACTGCCAGCGCGCTGCGGCCTTATGGGAGAGGTTCCGTCAGGAAGAGCTTTTCCACAGGGCTGACGGCTTCCTATAAAAGCGGCCGGGCAATTACTGAAAAACGCTGTGCGGGTACAGGTTCTGACAGAAGAACGAAACGATTGGGATGATGCGTGCGTTGCTGCTGAAAATTCCCGCTTACCGAAGACGGGAAGCGGGCAAACACGAACCTCATCTTTCGTTTCCGTCGGATTTAGCACCTTGCCGAAAGCAGGTTGCCGGACTTCATCGGGCCGATCCCTCCGTCACTCTTGATAAGGAAATATGTACTTTTCTATTATCAGTATACCTTTTCAAGCAAGGGTTGTCAACCCCTAAATTTTCCGATTGCAGGCAGGGGAGCGCTTCGCAAGAGGGAGATGAAAGGGGCCGTCAGGGGGGCGCAATGCGGTCGGATGGAAAACGAAAAAGCTGCTGGCAGATCCAGTGGATGCCGTTGTTATGATAGGCCCTGGACTCGTACGGTTCAAACCTGCCCCTGCTGAGCCCTGTTTCTCCGGGCCTCTTCTTCACGGGTTTTGCAGATTGCAGCCCAATCGGGCAGCGTAGGCAGCGCTTCCGCCAGCGCCTGCAGCGCAGCGGGTACATCGATCCCCTGCGGGCAGGTTTTGCTGCACTTGCCGCAGCGGATACAAGCCTCGGGCCGCTTATCTGCAGGAAGGGCGTCGAATCGCATCTTGGTATACAGATTGGCCTGGAACCGCACTTCGTTATAGGCGGCGATCATCATCGGGATATCCAGTCCCGATGGGCATCCATCACAGCAATAGCGGCAGGACGTGCAGGGGATAGAGTCTTTCAGCCGTTCGGCAAGTGACAGAAGGGCTTCCTGTTCCGCCTCTGACAGTGGCTTTTCCCCGTCAAAGGTTGTAATATTCTCCCGCATTTGCTCCAGGTTGGACATGCCGCTGAGAATCATTTTCACGTTTGGCAGTCCCTGCAGGAAACGAAGTGCCCATGCAGCGCCGGTTTCCTCTGGCCGGAACTTACGTAGTGCTTCCTGCTCGGACTCTGGCAGGGCCGCTAGCCGGCCGCCCCGGATCGGTTCCATAACCCAAACCGGGATGCCGCGTTGGGTCAGCAGATCGTATTTTTCCTTTGCCTGCTGAAGCGTCCAGTCAAGATAATTCAGTTGGATTTGGCAGAACTCCATGGTATCCCCACTGTAGTCGAGGAATTCGGTCAGAATTTCCGGGCTGCCGTGGCAAGAAAAGCCCAGATGGCGGATTCGTCCCAAGCGCTTTTGTTCGACAAAATAGTCGAGGATCCCCCATCGTGCATCCTGATAAACCGTAATAGAATTTTCGTAAATATTGTGCAGCAGGTAGAAATCGAAATAATCAACACCGCATTTTAAAAGCTGCTCTTCGAAAATAGCCGCTGGGTCGTAGGTATCGCTGATCTGGTGCCCGGGGTATTTATCGGCCAGATAATAGCTGTCCCGCGGATAGCGGGCGAGGGATGCGCCGATGACTTTTTCTGACATCCCGCCGTGGTAGGGATAGGCCGTATCAAAATAATTGATGCCGTGCGAAATGGCATAATCCACCATCGCATCGACCTGCGCTGTATCGATCGCCGCGCTGTTGCTCTCACCGGGAAGCAGGGGCAAACGCATGGTTCCAAACCCCAGGCGGGATAATTCACATTCCTTAAAGCCGTTAGTCAGCATTTTTATACCTCCTGATTCTGTTGTGTCTGTATCGGGAAAATAATAGGCTCTGCATATCAACAAGGGGCGGTGGGTTCCGCAGCATAGGCACACTGTCGGAATACCGCTTGCCGGCCGCTTTGTCCAATCGGATCAATTTCAGTATATCACAGGTTGGGCTGGATTGAAAGAGCGATTTCAGGAGGCGTCTGGGTTTTGTGTGAACAAAAGGGCGGGATACCAGATCAAGGCTGAGTTTTTCTGCGGATGCAGAGTAAGGGGGCGTTTTGTGGGTTTCTTTTGCGCCATTGAACAATTGGGGAAAAAGGTTTGCTGCGCTCCATTGTATTACATTTGTATTACATTCGGTGCGTTTGGCGGGGCAGGCCGTGGATGCGGATTAGCGTGCAGGTTTTCAATATGGGATACAAGAGAAAAATATAATATCTCATAAATGCGGTTACTATTTTATCTGCGTTTTTTGTTTATATAAGACGATATTGCTCTAAATACAAAAATTTATTTTTGGAAATTCGGCAAAAAAGCTTGCATCTTCCTGTTTTAGATGGTAGACTATGTACTGAAATTTATGATCGGTTACATATAGAATGACAACAAATCTGAATGGGGCGGAAAGAGGGAATTCCATCCGGAAAAATGAACGCAGATAGGAGGCGTTCCGGACGAATGGTGTGTCTGCTTGAAATTCTGCGAAGGGATCTGCTTGCGTTTGTTTGGCAAACAATCTGCTTGGTATCCGCCACGCGTTAAACCGTGTATGAAACTTGGAGATATGATCGGCAGCAAGAGACTTTGGTGCCAGACAAAGACAAATTTTTGCAGGGATACGGGATGAATTTCAAAAAAATTGCTGCAGTATGGCGGGAAAAGCTCCGCTGATTGCGCATGCTGACGTAGCTCAGACAGGCCCTGGAAACCGGAAAATATTTTCCGGTTTTATGCAATACAACAGATAGGTATGGGAGGAATCTCCTTAGCGATGGAAAAGCAATTTGAGCTGGAATTTGAATTTTCACGGCAGTTGGTGGGACCCGTGCTGTTTGACTATGTTTGGTGGATTCTTCGCACAGCACGGAAAAAAAACATTCATAGAATTTATTTCCTTGCGCGGGATGGATATCTGCTTCTTCAGATTGCAGAGGCGTTCTGCCGCCATTTTTGCCTCGAAATTGAATGCAGATATCTTTATTGCTCTCGGAAATCGCTTCGGATGCCTGCGTATCACTTGATGGGGGAAGAGGCGTATGAATTGCTTTTTCTGGGCGGGTATTGTGTGACCTTGTCATCCCTTCTGAAACGGGTTAACTTGGGAGCGGCGCAGCGGACAGAGATTTATACGGAATGCGGGCTGAGCGAATTTCCCGAAGATCGAATCCTGAACCGCAAAGAGCTTGAAACCGTTTGCGGCCTGCTGCGAGGCAGCAAAACCTATCGTATGTATGTCGACCGGCAGTCGAGGGCCGCGTATCAAAATACGATAGGGTATTTGAAACAGGAGGGGCTCTTAGAACAGGAAACAGTTGCGCTAGTGGACAGCGGCTGGACGGGCTCCATGCAGCGGACACTGCGTCAGCTGCTGGAGTCTGCCGGTTTTTGCGGAAAATTGGAAGGTTTTTATTTCGGAATGTACGCAAAGCCAAAATCTTTTGCGGATGGTGATTATCATACCTGGTATTTTAGCCGCATTGGTCCGGCAAAACGCAGAATTTTGTTTTGCAATAATTTATTTGAATGTCTTTTAGCTGCGCCACATGGCATGACGACAGGTTATTCTGTCCAGGACGGACGTTTTTGCCCCCAGATGCTGCCTCCTCCAGAAGGAACCGCGCTGGAACGAATACAGGCTTGGACGGGATTTGTTTGTCAGTATACGGACGAGCGGCTGGAGCAGACCGGATTTGAAACGCTGGAGGAAGAGGCCGCCCGTAAAGATGCCTACCGGCGGATTCGGCGCTATATGGTATATCCAACACGGGCGGAAGCCGCCTATTGGGGCGGGCTGTTGTTTTGCGACGATATTACAGAGGCGTATCAGTTTGCATTGGCGGATCCGGCGCAGCGTGAAATCGTGAAAGGATATACAATTCCTGCAAGAATTAGAAGTCGGTTTCAGCAAAGGAAAAAGCAGCGGCAGCCTGCGTTATTCTGGCCATATGGAACCATTGCCTTTCTTCCGGAATGGCAGCAGTGGTGGTATCGCCTGCATATTTATCTCTGGGAGTGGATTCGATATGTCTTGTACTGAACCGGCGCCCCGCATTTCAGTGATTATGGGCGTCTACAATGTCGCATCCATTTCTGTTTTTGAACGGGCTGTAGCGTCCGTTTTGGAACAGACCGAGCGGAGCCTTGAACTGGTTATCTGTGATGACGGTTCGACAGACCAAACTTGGGAAATCCTATGTGCGCAGCGTGAACGTGACCTTCGGATACAGCTTGTGCGCAGCCCGAAAAATGAAGGATTGGCTTCGGCGCTAAATCGGTGCATACAGGCATCGCATGGGCAGTTGATCGCTCGGCAGGATGCAGACGACCTGTCTGTGCCTAACCGGCTTGCCTGTCAAGCGGCGTTCCTTGCGCTGCATCCGGAAATTGATTTTGTCGGTTCCAATGTGGCGCTTTGGGACAAGCGCGGCATTTGGGGCAGCCGGGTGTTTCCGCCGCGGCCGCAGCCGAGGGATTTTCTGTTTACAATGCCTTTTGTACATGGCGCCCTGCTGTTTCGCAGAGAGGCGCTGGAGCGGGCCGCATGTTACCGGGTAGCGCCTGAAACCCGCAGGGCAGAGGATTATGACCTGCTGATGCGGATGTATGCACAGGGGATGCGGGGCGCCAATCTGCCAGAACAGCTTTACCAGTTTTGTGAAGATTCTGCAGCGCAGAAGCGGCGGAAATACCGGTACCGTGTGGAGGAAGCTGTCGTGCGATGGAAAGGCTTCCGGGCGCTGCGTCTGGGGTCTGGTGCATTTCCCTATGTTTTGAAGCCGCTGGTAGTGGGCGTTTTCCCGCAGGGCTTGCTGATCCGGCTGAAGCGATGGTTCAAAATCTACCGGGACCCTCGTTAAGAAAAGGAGTGAACATACATTGGAGATGCTGCGGCGGAGAATCTTCGGCTTTTTGAAATATCAGCCTCTGCTGAAGGAGCTGGTGAAACGGGATATCAAGGTGCGTTACCGGCATTCCGTTCTTGGAATGATCTGGACGGTACTGAACCCGCTGTTTATGATGATTGTTCTTACGGTTGTCTTTTCCAATATGTTTCGGATGGATATTGCAAAATTCCCGGTCTATGTTTTGATTGGCCAGATCGTGTTTAATTGTAACGCTGAAGCGACAACGCAGGGGATGAACGCGATCATATGGAATGCAGCCCTGATCAAAAAGGTATATATTCCCAAATACCTCTTCCCGTTGTCCAACGTGGTTTCCTGTCTGGTGAATTTCGGGTTTTCCTTCGCGGCGTTGATTCTGGTGATGCTGTTTACAAACGTGCCGTTTTATCCGACCATTCTGACGGTATGGATCCCGCTTGCGTATCTGATGCTGTTTTCCTTTGGACTTAGCCTGATCTTATGCACTGTGAATGTGTTTTTTCGGGATATGCAGCATTTGTACGGCGTTTTTACAACGGCTTGGATGTATCTTTCCGCCATTTTTTATTCGACGGAAATTGTACCGCCTTACTTGCTTCCGGTCATTAAAATGAACCCGATTTACCAATATATTTCCTTTTTTCGGAAAATTATTTTAGAGGGGACCTTTCCCAGCGTTCAGACGAATCTGCTTTGCCTGGCGATTTCAGGACTGACGGTTGTCTTGGGGCTGCTTGTCTTTTCCAGATTTCAGGATCGGTTTATCCTTTATATATAAGAGGTACGAGACGTGACACAAAAGGATGTATCGCGAAAAAACTATTATTTTGCGGAAACGCTTCAGGCGGAAATAAAAAAATATCAAATCATTTCCTTCGAAGTTTTTGATACGCTTTTGCTTGGTAATGATTTTTTTCCAATGGATCCGCTTGTTCCTGTGGCAGAATCTGCGGAAGCGGAGGCATACTGCACAAACAGACTGATGACGCCGCTTTACAAAGCTGCGTTGGCCTTGGGAAAGCCGGTTTGGCTATTGGCGGAAACAGGGCTCTCGGAGATAGACTGCCGCGCCCTGTTGGAGGCGCATGGATTTGGCGGATGGGCCCGGTTGTTTGTTTTTGCGCGGAGGGCCCGGCCGGATGACCCCAGTCCTTTTCAATCGATTTCACAGGAAGAAGGGATTCCGGAAGGATGGCTTCATATTGGCGTGCGTGCCGGTACGGAAATAGGATTGCTGCGGCAATTGGGGATTTCCACGGCGCCGTATCTCTGTCCGCGTGATTGTTGGATCGAGGAACAGCTTCGACAAGGGGAAGGCGTCGTTCCGGGCCGGATTCCGGTGGTTTCCCGGGGCGAAGCAGAACGGATCAATATATGCTACACCCATACGGAGGCCCCTAAGGAGGATGTTGTCATTCAAGCGGACCGGGTATCCATGCGGTTCAATATGAGTCCGGAAAAGGTTGACAATCTAAAGGAGTACGTTGTTCGACTGCTCCGTGGAAAGCTGGTTGTTCAGGAATTTTGGGCGCTCCGGGACGTCGGCTTTTCGATACGCCGGGGGGAACGGGTCGGGCTGATCGGGTTAAATGGTTCCGGAAAGAGCACCATGCTGAAGATCGTATCTGGCGTTATGAAGCCGACAGAGGGAACGGTTAAGGTGCAAGGGAGTATTGCGCCGATGATTGAACTGGGGGCCGGCTTTGATTTTGAACTGTCCGCCCGCGAAAATATTTATTTGAATGGCGCAGTTTTAGGGTACTCCAACCAGGAGATGAAGCGCTGTTATGAAGGGATTATCGAGTTTTCCGAGCTGTGGGAATTTCAGGATGTGGCCATTAAGAACTTCTCGTCCGGTATGATTGCCAGACTTGGCTTTGCGATTGCGACCTGTCGGGCGACCGATGTGTTGATTATTGACGAGATTCTTTCCGTTGGTGACGCGGCGTTCCAAAAAAAATGCTTTCAAAAGATGGAGGAATTAACTTGCAGCGGCGTGACGGTGCTGCTGGTATCGCACTCTGCTGAGGACATTATTCGGATGTGTGACCGTGCCATCTGGCTGGATCACGGTTCATTGGTCATGCAGGGGGAATCCCGATATGTTGTCAATCAATATTTGGAAAGGCTGGCGTCAAGATGAAAAGATGGCTGATATGGGGTCCGGCGCTTCTGTTTATATGCGCGACATGCTTGATCGCGCTGACACATATGGAGCCTGCGGCAACCGCCCAGACGCCCGAAGCGGTTTCCCAGATCTTAGAGTTGGATGTAAACGGGTTGCCGTTGTACATTGACCTCAACGCCGATGGCGTTTGGTATGACCTCCAGCAGATGACGTCCGAATTCTCTATGCCCATTGTTGTCAAACAATTGCAGGGCTACCAGCTGTATCTGAATGGGGAGCCGGCGGAACTTGGGCAGACTGCTATGGTCAGGCTGGACCGGCTGGAGAAGCACAGCGGCGTGGAAATCCGGCTTGTCCGAAAGGGGGATGGAGCGGAAAGGCGCTATTATATCCGGGGGCTGCACCAAGCGGCGAAAACGGTTTTTATTATTTTACGTGCGGCGGTTTTTTATTCAAAATGAACCATGAAGGGAAAATTGTGTATTACCGCCAGGACGCGGGTGCGAATGATTTTAAAACCGCTTTTGTCGATGGAAAACAGTACTATTCCTATCTTTCTGTAGTTGATAATGCGATATATCCTGCCTTAACCTCAACTTATGCGACGACAAAAGCGGTCGTCATGGATGACCGGTATCAGGTGAT
>CANPPM010000077.1 GCA_947575935.1 uncultured Butyricicoccus sp.
ATGGCATTTTCATTACCTGTGCTCCTGCCCGCCAGTCATTCGCTCCCTTTGGAACCGGTCAAACATCTGGTAGCCGTTTTCTTTGCACTGCGGGCAGGGATTGGCCACTGTATACACCAGCCCTAGTTTGTAGGGGCACTGCGGACATGGCGGATTGAATTGTTGGATCAGCTGATGCAGTTCCATCTGATACACCTCCAATATTTACGATTGATGCAAAACGGTACGTATAGGTCAAGGACAGGAAGGTACGCTTTGGCAGCATCAATGGGCCATTCTGGCCCGCGCCAAGTACAATTTCTGGACTGAGCAGCCTAGCGGACCGCTGCAAAGGATAGAGGAAAGCAGCCCTGATGTCCGACGGAGGGCTTACGTGCCTGGGGAGGCTATCTTGTCGGGGAAGTTCGGCTTTATCCAGGCAGTATCCTGGTTTATGAATCTTATAGACCCGCCGGCTGCTGCAGACGATGCAGCAGCCAACTTGGAGGATATTGATGGCAAATCCGTTCACAGCAATTTAGATTGGGTAAATTTTTCTCAACCTGGATGCAGGAAACCCATGAATGCGGCACACTGTTTCCTACGCTGGAGA
This sequence comes from uncultured Butyricicoccus sp., assembly GCA_947575935.1. GTDB lineage: Bacteria > Bacillota > Clostridia > Oscillospirales > Butyricicoccaceae > QXXE01. Next base: position 593 of record CANPPM010000077.1, read on the forward strand.
ATTGTGTTTTGGGTCCCGATTTTGAGCGTGTCGGTTGTGTCCCTTTTCTTCACGGATAGAAACAACAAAAGGACGGTTGCAGCCGTCCTTTTAAATCGGCAGATGGGCCCTCATATCCCTTCGGGCGTTTGATGACGCCCAATGGACGGCCATTGGGACAGGGCGTTTTTACATGCATACCTGTAATTTCAAACCTGGGATTTGCGAGTACCATTCATTTCTGCTGCGGTGCGATTGTGCAAATTTCCGTAGAGATTCTCTTTGAATCGTGATAGTATCGGGGAGGAGCGAGGGTGTTGCCGTCCGCACTGTTTTGAGCAGCATCGTTGCTTCCCCAAAGGATGCAGCGTTTGTATGTTACGCTGCAAATGGTAAAAGTTTCTCTTCACATTCTGCCGTTATCTTATCATGAATGCCTCTATGTGTCAATATCAATACTTCTAACAGATGTTTTTTGTTATGTCCGGCGGTCTGATTGGGACGGTTTTTGTTTTCGATGGCGTTAATATAAAGGAGCGGGAGCAAGGTGTCATTGATCCTGTAAAAGGCAAGGGCATTTCTCCTGCGCCATAGAAACATACGACCTTGCAGCTTTATGATGCGGGGGCGTATGTTTGTCTGTTTCACGATCCTTTTTGCACAGACATATGATGTCAGGAGTATTTTGCACGGTACCGCCATGGAGCGGGGCGTTCTAGAGATATAGCAAGGTAAAATTAAAAAAAGTCTGCCGGCAGTATACCCAAAGCGGCAGAGATTCGCTTATGATAAAATCAATGGAAAATAGAAGGGAGGTAACGGGCTACATCCCTTTCGCATCAAAGTAAGAGAAGATCGTGCGCAGTACATGGATCGCCATTTGCTTCCGATCCGAAGGCTGCTGATCGATGATCTGTTTGAATTGTTCTATGATATTGGCGTCGCTGTCGGATACGGAATCAGACAGCAGGTAATCCACGGTCACGCCAAGCCGATTGACGAGCCGTACCAAAGTATCCAACGTAAGGCTCCGTTCACCGCGTTCAATCGCCCCCATGTAGGTATCTGATATGTCCACGGCCTCTGCAAGCTGGGCCTGGGTGAGATGCAACCGCAGCCGTTCTTCTCTAATTCGCTCGCCTAACCTCTTATAGTTCATGTAATCACCCCTTCCATTATTTTACCTGGGTGAAGCTGGACGAAGAAATATCCAATAGAGGTATTTAAGTTGACTTATAGAGGTGTTTGTGGTATGATTTGTATGGAAAACGTGGACAAGCGCGATTCTAAGCAACGGGACTGCTTGGGAAGAAGGGGAATGGGGTTCCATTGCACGCCGTTGGTTTTCATGCAGCCGGTGGAATTTGTCTCAAAAGGGTATGGTATGTCCAGGGGGCAAGCCCAAAGGAAGTCGCTGCAGCCAGCCTGGGTACCGTTGCGGAGCCACGGATGACCGTTTGGAAGGGGGACTGCAGTACGGCACAGGCTTTGGCGGCAATCCCGTTCGCCGTCCCTATTTTTACGGTGAAATTATCTTCAAGGATGGCGGTGGAAACTATGTACGAATGCGGAGATCGTATCGGGATGCTATGCTTCACGATTGATAGTCTTCCGGTATCTGCGGCGGCTAAGGAGGAGGCGATATGTTTAACAAGCCCAAAAAACTGAAAAAGATTCCCTCCGATCTGGTTCCTTACATCCAGATTGAGACGGAAGCAATCAAGGATGCCAACGACAAGATGATGATTTCTTCTTACTGCCTCCATAAGTTGGAGGTAGTCAACTGGTATCTTGAACTATTGGAGGTCGGCTCTAAAAAGTATATTGTTCCGCAGAGCAAAGCGCATCTGGAGATGGTCAGGGATCAGCTCATGTCCTGTCACAAAGCGATCATGGGGGTGAAAATTACCAGTCCCAATGACCGCCCCTTGATGGAGATCAAATATCCGAAAGGATATGAAGGATAGTGCTTTTGTAACGGACTGCAGCGTTTTGAGAGGGCGAGGGGGGAGGTTTCGCATCCCTCTCCCTGGAAAAGAGAGAGCCGTGGGGCGCTGCATCTGAATGGTGCTTGCTGCGGTCTGCCGGCCTGCGGATAAAAGGGGACGGGCCGTGAAAGCCCCTTCCGTTCCATGGGATATTTTTATAGAGAAATCTACAATCAAAAATAATTTTAAAAAAGCTTGCCCTTTGCATTTCTTTATGATATACTATAAAACAGCCGGGAAACGTTGTGCCGGAAAGGATGGAATTTCATGCCTTTCCATGTTTTTGCCGGATTTCAGGATTTTCACTTTTTGGCGGGGGATTTATTTTTGGTTTCTCTCAATCCTGAATGCTGTCCTGAGTCAATTTCATACGGAGCGGTATCGAAGAGGTCATAACGAGAACGACTCGAAATCGTTTGACGGGTGAAACCGTCCGTGGGTTCGAATCCCACCCGCTCCGCCATCTTGAGTCCCGTTTGTAGGTTCGCTTACAGCGGGGCTTTTTTGCATCCGTTGACAGCTGCAATATGCAGCTGTGTGACGGCAAGGCTTGCGCGTTGCCGCGTGATTAGGCCGCGCCGCCTTCCGCAGCAGACCGGATTTCACTTTTCGCAAGGCTTCTGAATCGCCTGGCCGTGGGAAGGTTCCGTGTTTACGCGTATAGCAGGTTCATAGTTTACCGTTTGGGTGGGAATACTGGATTGATCAGGAAGTTTCATCTATGGATTGGGAAAGGAACACAAATGGAGAATCGTCTCGGCAAGGAACATTCCCCCTATCTCCTCCAGCACGCGGAAAATCCGGTGGATTGGCGGCCTTGGGGAGAAGAAGTTTTTGAGGAAGCAAGGCGTACCGAACGGCCTGTCTTTCTCAGCATCGGCTATTCTACCTGTCACTGGTGCCATGTTATGGCCCACGAATCGTTTGAGGATGAAGAAGTAGCGCGGGTAATGAACGACGCTTTCCTTCCCGTCAAAGTGGACCGGGAGGAGCGCCCCGATGTGGACGCCGTGTATATGGCGTCCTGTGTGGCAATGAACGGTTCCGGCGGCTGGCCCCTTACGGTGCTGCTTACGCCAGACCAGAAACCATTTTGGGCAGGGACATATCTGCCAAAGGATCAACTGCTCAGGTTGCTGCACGGTGTGGACGAGCTGTGGCGGAAAGACCGGAAGACGGTGCTGTCTGCAGGGGAGACGCTCACCGCGCATTTGCGGCGGGAAAGCGTATCGCGTACAGGCGTCTTGAAACAAGAAACTGTCCGGCAGGCAGCGGAATGGTTGGCCCAAAACGTTGACCAGGAATGGGGCGGCTTCGGCCCGCCGCCGAAATTCCCAATACCGCACAATTTGATCTTTCTGCTGCGCTATGCCCGTCTCAGTGGGGCGGGGCATATGCGGGAAATCGCGTTTCAGACCCTGGATGCGATGTACCGGGGCGGGCTGTTCGACCATGTGGGAGGCGGGTTTTCCCGGTATGCTACCGACCGTTTTTGGCTGGTTCCTCACTTTGAAAAGATGCTTTATGACAATGCCATGCTGGCATTGGCCTATACAGAGGCTTTTCAGCATACCCGCCGTCCGCTTTATGGGGAGATTGTCCGCCGCACCCTGGACTATGTGCTGAAAGAGTTGTCAGGACCGTCCGGCGGCTTTTGCTGTGGACAGGATGCGGATAGCGATGGCGTGGAGGGGAAGTATTATGTGTTTGCGCCGGAGGAATTGGTTTCGGTATTGGGGAAATGGGACGCAGAACATTTTTGTCAGTGGTATGGCATTACACAAGAAGGGAATTTTGAGGGGAAAAGCATCCCGAATCTGCTGGGGCAGGCACACTTTGACCGGACGCCGGAGAGGATTGCGGCGCTGCGGGAGCGCGTATATGATTACCGTTTGCACCGGACAACAATTCATCGGGATGATAAGATTCTGACCGCTTGGAATGGGCTGATGCTGGCGGCGCTGGCCCGGGCGGGGCTGGTATTGGAGGAGCCGCGATATCAGGACGCCGCCAAACGGACAGCGGATTTTCTGGCCGAGCACCTGACCGGCTCGGATGGGCGTCTGCTGGCCCGTTGGCGGGATGGGGATGCCGCGCATCCGGGAAAATTGGACGATTATGCGTTCTATGCTTGGGGGCTGCTGGAGCTGTACAGCGCCACCTTTGACCCGGCCTATCTTGCCCGCGCTGCGAAGCTGACAGATTTTCTGCTGGACTTCTTTTTCGATTGGGAACACGGCGGTTTTTACCCCTATGCATCAGATGGGGAACAGTTGCTGACCCGAACCAAGGAGGCTTACGATGGGGCGATGCCGTCAGGGAACTCGGTGACGGCGCTGGTTCTCTCGCGCTTGTCCCGGCTCACTGGGGAAGGGCGCTGGCGGGATGCGGCGGTCGGTCTTGCCGGGCACAGCTTTGCGATGTTGGCCTTTTCGGAAGAATTGTGGCCGTCGGTGGAGCTGGTGGTAACCGCTCGGGCGCTTCCCCCGGAATGGGAGGATTTTTTGCGGCAGTCCGTCCGTCCGGAATGGGCAATTATGGTTAAAACAACAGAAAGTGCAAATGCCTTAGACGGCTTGGCTCCTTTTACCAGAAAGTATCCCATTCCAGAGCAGGGGGCGCGGTACTATATGTGCCAGGGGGAGACCTGTGCCCTGCCGGTGGACAGTGTTGCGGAACTGAAAGCCCGTTTGGCGTTGGGAGGCATGTGAGGATGAAATTTTTTTATGGGGCGAAACGGTCAGCGCCTTACTTTGAAGGCTGGTATTTAAAGCATCAGAGCAAAGAGGGAAAGACCCTTGCCTTGATCCCGGCATTTCACATGGATAGCGCTGGACACCGCAGCGCGTCGCTCCAAATCATTTATGGCGGTGGGTCATGGTGGATGGAGTATCCCGAAACGCAGTTCCAGGCGTTCCAGAACCGGTTCCAGGTTCGCCTTGGGCGGTCTTGTTTCAGCGCCCAGGGGATGGAAGTCAATGTTAACCAAAACGGCCTTTTGCTGCAAGGAGTATTGAAATATGGTCCATTTGCCGTACTACACTCCGATATTATGGGCCCATTTCGATTGTTTGCAGGGATGCAATGCGCCCATGGCGTCATCAGTATGGGGCATTTGCTGGAGGGGTCCCTGCATATCAATGGAGAGGTCATAGATTTTTCTGGTGGAACGGGATATATCGAAACGGACCGCGGCCGGTCTTTTCCAGACGCTTATCTTTGGACACAGTGTGGTTGGAACGGGCCGGGGGATGAGGGGTTGATGTTTGCGGCCGCAACCATCCCTTTGCCCGTAGGCGGTTTTACAGGGTGCATTTGTGCAATTCTACACGATCGCAAGGAATACCGCTTGGCGACTTACCGGGGGGCGAAAATTGAGCGGTGGTCGTCTTCCGGCGCAAGGGTTCGGCAGGGAAAATACTGTTTGGAGATAGAACTGCTGGAAAAACATGACTTACCGCTTCGCGCCCCGGTGGATGGGGGGATGGAGCGTACCATCCATGAAAGCTTGTGCGCAAATGTAAATTACTGCTTTTGGAACGGGAAACATCTTTTGTTCCGGCACACGGACCCGTGCGCCAGCTTTGAATATGCCGCGCGGTGATATCCTACGGCGCGGTGCATGCCGCAACAGAACCCGACGCCCCTTTTTGTGATATCTGTCCAGGGAACCGGCAAAGGGGCCGGGCTCTGTAAGGAAAAATCGCCTCTGACTGTAAGGAAAAATCCTGAAATACACGAAGTATTCCTAGGATTTTTCATCTTGTCAGAGGCGATTTTGGCTGCGAAAATGTGTGCTGAGGCGATTGGCTCAGTTTTATAAAGCTTTTACACCGTACCCCGGGAGCGTTTAAGCGCGCGTTCAGCTGCGGGTGTAACCGGATACAGAAAGTATGTATTGACACAGTTGATCTTGCTCGTCCAAACAGGATGGAAAAGGGGGTAGAGCGCATGGCAGCCGTGGGAAAGGCGGTTGCATTTCCCACGGCTGCTGCTGGTTTGCCATCTGTCATGGTATACGTTATTTGGATGCCGGGATATAGCCCTCAGCGCAGGTGGAAACGCTGCACCGATACCTTGAGCTCATCTGCTTGGCTGTGCAGCTGCCGCGCCGAACCGGCCGACTTCTCGGCGGTATCTGCATTGGTCTGTACAACAGTCGAAATCTGCTCCATGCCCTGCGTCAGTTGGCTCAGTGCATCCGCCTGCTGCATGGCCGATTCGGCAATCTGCTCGATCAGGGTGGTCGACTGCTGCGCCCCAGCGACGCCGGTCTGTAAGGCCGTAGTCGTGTCCGCTGTCAGCGCCGTCCCGTGGCGCACCAGCTTAAGGGATTCCCCGATCAGGCCGGTGATGTTCTGCGCGGCCTCTGCGCTTTTGTTGGCAAGGCTTTGGACTTCGTTTGCCACGACTGCAAAGCCTTTTCCTGCCGCGCCGGCGCGTGCGGCTTCGACCGAAGCGTTAAGCGCCAGAATGTTGGTTTGGAAGGAAATATCTTCAATGGTCCGGATGATTCCGCTGATCTGCTGGGAAGACGTTGAAATATTATTCATCGCCTCGGCCAGCGCTTCCATCTTTTGGTTACACAGGACCAACTGGCCGGCGGCCGCTACCGAGCAGCGGCGGGCCTCCTCCGCGTCGCCTGAAGTCTTTTTGACTTCGCTGGAAAGCGATTGAATATTGGCCGAAAGCTGCTGGACGGTAGACGCCTGTTCGATCGCGCCGCTGGAAAGGACCTGCGCGTCTGAGGCAAGCCGTTCTGCCTCGGCCGATACTTCCTCTGTTGTCCGGTTAATTTGGGACAATGCGTCGTTTAGTGCGTCCAGAATCTGCCGCATCGCCTGCTGAATGGGCAGGAACTCGCCCCGATAGGCGTTTCCTATGGTCAGCTTCATATTGCCCTCGGCCATCTGTGCCAAGTTGGAATCGATGTCGTCAATGTAGCGTTTCAGCTCGCGCTTTGTCTCATGGATGGAGGCAACCAGCATGCCGATTTCCGAGGTGTCCGGTTCCAACGGGAACGCTGCCGAAAGGTTCCCCTGCGAGATCTCGCCCATCTGATCGCGTACTGTCAGCACGGGCGCCAGCACCTCCCGCCGGACGACCCGCATTACAAAAAGCTGAATGATCCCGACTGCGAGCAGCGCCAGAAAGATCGTAATCCGGCTTATAGTCGTCTGATACGAAAGCGTGTTCACCTCAGCCAGTGTGCGCGCCGAAAGCGTGCTTAAAAACTGCTCTTTGAGCTGGTTGATCTGTGCGATTGCGGTGCTGTACTCTTCCCCGTAGACATAGTCCAGCGCCCGGTCCTGGCGCCCACGCTGGACATTTTCCATCGCCTCTTCCTCAAGCGGTACCAGTTCATTCGAGATAGCGGACATTTGGTCGATCATGGCCTGTTCGTCCGCTGTAATTCCGATTTCCTGCATGTTGGCGATGCCAATGTCGCGGTTTTTCAGATTGTTGACCTCATTCCAATAGTTATCATAATGTTCTTGACTCCCGGTTGAGGCATAGGCGCGGACTTCGTTTGTAAGATAGGCCGAACCATTCATAAACCTGGTAGCATTTTCGGTAAGGAGGAAACGATCCTCACTTGCCTGTGTAAGGCTGCCGCTTAGCCTGCTGTTCCCAAACACCAGCAGCAGTACGAGTACCAGGCCGCAAATTGCGGCTGTGTTTAAAATCAGAATCCGTTTCGACTGATTCATTGCCTGTTTCATTTGCATATCCTCTTTTCCCATCGGCGCACCGTGTTCTATCATGGGAACGTGCCTGCCGCCTAGCGCGCGGAAAGCCGCTCCCTGCCGCTTTCTATTGTACAGGATTTTCAAGAAAATTTCAACAGGCTGTGGAACAAATTTTACCGGCCCTCCTGATTGCACGCGGCCTGATCTGTACAGGAGGCGGGACGGCGGTTTCTGGGCTGCGTCTCTGTACGGAAGGAGAAAAGCGGCGGAAAACCTTTCTACTGGGCAAAGCCCACATGAATGACGGCCCGCCGCAATACAGCGGATCGCTCCCGGCGTGGGGCTTTGCGCTGCTGCATCTGCTGCAAAGCAGCGGCCAAAGGGAAACAGCAGCCGGTGGGGAGAAGTCCCACCGGCTGCTGTACGAAGCCTTCTGCGGCTTTTTGTAAAGGCCGTTTTATTTCTTCGCAAGGTACTTGCGGATATCGAGCGCGACCGCGACGATAATAACGACGCCCTGCACAATATAGTTGTAATAGGGGTTGACGCCGAGGAACTGCAGTACGATTTTTAACAGTTCGAATACGAGTACGCCGACCAGGATGCCAGGCACAGTGCCGATGCCGCCGGTCGTGGAGACGCCGCCGATCGTTGCGCCTGCGATCGCTTCTAGCTCGTAGCCCATGCCGAGGCCGGAGGATGCGCCGCCCGACTTGCCGGCCAACAAATAGCCCGCCAGGCCGTACATTACGCCTGCAAGAGTGTAGATGAGAATCTTCGAGCGGACGGTGTTGACGCCGGAGACTTCAGCCGCGCTTTCATTGCCGCCGATGGCGTACATGTATTTGCCGTGGGTGGTCTTGTTGTACAGCAGCCAGAAGACTACGCCTGAAATCGCAGCGATAATCATCAGGTACGTAATGCCATCAAAGCCGCCGTAGGATAGGATTTTACCGTTGCAGAACTTGGTATAGCTCTCTTTAAAGCCGCCGACTGGGGATGCATTGGTAAATACCAGCGCGATGCCATAGACAATTGTCTGCGTACCCAGGGTTGCGAGGAAGGGCGGCACCTTGATCACAGAGACGATAAAGCCGTTGAACAGGCCGATCCCTGCGCCGACCAGCAGCACTATAAGCAGCGCGGTGAAGAGGTTAAACTCCGGCAGGTTCGGGAACAGCCGCCCCGAGTAATCGGGGCGCTGGAGCAGCACGCCTGCAAGGCAGGCGCACAGGCCGGTTGCGCGGCCCGCGGAAAGGTCGGTGCCCTTGGTAATCAGGCAGCCGGAAACGCCAAGAGCAATCAGGAAACGTACGGACGTATTGGCGGCCAGGTTATTGAAGTTGCTCATTGAAAAAAAGTTTTCCCGTGTTACGCCGACAAAAACCGCGACTGCAAGCAGCAGGAATACAATGATATTATTGCCGATATATTTCAGCACGGCATTTTCTGTTTTTTTATTGGTTTCTCCCATGATTTCGTCCTCCTTTATTCAAACTGCGTCGCTAAGGCCATGATATTCTCCTGATTGGCTTCTCCGCCGTCGATAAAGCCTGTGACGCGCCCGTCGCACATGACCATTACGCGGTCGCTCATGCCGATCAGCTCGCTCATCTCCGAAGAAATCATAATGATGCTCTTGCCCTGCTTGGCTAGCTCCGCGATAATGCAGTAAATCTCGTATTTTGCGCCGACGTCAATGCCGCGCGTCGGTTCGTCGAGAATAAGCACATCCGGATTGTTGGCCAGCCACCGTCCAATCAGCACCTTTTGTTGGTTGCCGCCGGAAAGCGACTGGATCTGGGTTTTGGAGCTGGGGGTTTTAATCGCCATTTTGCGGACGTTGTCCTGCACCAGCGCCTCTACCTTTTTGCTGTTTAAATAAAAACCGAAATCGAGATATTTTCGAAGGGATGCAATGGAGATATTGTCTGCAATGGAGAGAACGCCCATAATGCCCGTCTCGCGGCGGTCCTCGGTCAGCATAGCAATGCCGCGGTCAATGGCATCCTTCGGGCGGTGGATCTCAATCGGTTCCCCTTTGTATTTGATCGTACCCGTGATGTGGCTGCGCGTGCCGAATAGGCCTTCCATCAGTTCGGTGCGCTGTGCGCCGACCAGGCCGCCGACCCCAAGGATCTCCCCCTTGCGCAG
>CANPPM010000078.1 GCA_947575935.1 uncultured Butyricicoccus sp.
CTTCCACTTGTTGCTAATGAGCGTCAATGTTGTTTCTACTGGGCAGGCGGGCAACGTTTTTGCTTCCATCGTAACTTGTCAATCCGTTTCTCAAAACATGGTACAGCATGATTCTACCGTATCTCCTGTGTCTAGGTCAAGACGTAAAAGAAAAACTTTGCCTTCCGGTTATCAAGGCTTGTTTGAAAAATGCCAATACGCCCAAGCACCGGTTCTTTTTCCGCCATACTTCCCCAATTTTTCTTGAAATACATCCAGTATTCCTGCGAAAAATTGTGTTTGTCTGGCGAAAAATTTCCTCGCCATTGTGCATATTTCCATTTTTCAAACAGCGCCCATACGCCCCCCTGAGCACACAAGCGGTTTCATCCGGTAACTGTTCAATGGTTACTTTTCGGTTCCTATACCACAATATTATGTGTACTTTTCAAACGCTTTTTGGTGTTGTATGATACAGACACAAGGACGGAAGCGAATCCATCGGGTTTTCCCCAAGAGGCATTCCTGATGCGCATTGAAAAGCGGTTTCGTATCCATACCATCAAAAAGGAAAACCCTACCATGACAAACATTGAGAAAGCCATTTCCCTGATCAGCACCTTCGCCATCGGCAATACTGCAGCCGCCCATGACCTGTTAGCAGAGGGCTATATTCAGCACAATCTGTCCTATGGTACTGGACGGGATGCTTTTATCGGTTCCGTAGCATATCTGGCCGCGGCCCCTGTGAAAACAACCGTGAACAATATCCGCGCCTTCCAGGATGGCGACAAGGTATTCCTTCAGACCCTCTACAACTTTGCCGGAGCCGGCGGGCAGGTTGCCTTTGACATCTTCCGCTTTGACGCTGACGGCAAGATTGCCGAGCATTGGGATGTAATGGAAACCATCGCTGACAAGTCTGCCTGGGCCAACGGGAATGGAAAATTTTAAGCTAGGACAGGCGTTAAAAGACCTTTTGAAATAGCCGATCCCCTTGCTCAACGGTAAAAAGCGTCAAGATATGCGCGCACATCGGCATCCGTACCGCGGAACGGCCCGGGCTGCTCCATTTTGAGCGAAACCAGCGCGGTTGCATACGCAAGCGCTGTCGGAATATCATCCCCCAGGATTCTGCGGCTAAGATAACCGGCAAAGGTCGTGTCCCCCCGCCCGGTGCGCCCGGACAGATTCCGCGCCCGGACTGGCGCGGTGTAAAAATGAACGCCGTCATATACCAGCATTTCTGTGTTGTGCGAAATCAGCGTCTCACGCGACCCCCAAGCATACAACTGCTTTGCCGCTTCCCGCCGGTCGGAAAGGCCGGTCAGGATCTCAGCCTCGGCGGCATCCGTTTTGAGGAAGTCCAGCATCGGCAGAAATTCCAGCTTGTCTGCCCAGTCATGGAAATTCATGGCGCCATTTTCATTATGCCGCAGAAAGCCCTGCGCATCGGCAGATACCAGACCGCGCTGCTTGAGGGCGGGAATCAGTTCCTTTGGAAAGTCCCCGTAAAGTAAGCCGCACAGATGGTACAGCGTACACTCTGCTGCTGGAATCTCCTGCGGCGTGATGGGATCGGATTGCGCAAGGCACTCTGCCTTCCGCCGCTCGCGGTCAGCGGAAAAGTAGGTATTGCGCATGAGTGTCGTCCGGGCCGAAGGCAGCAGCGCCAGACTTTCCCGCGGGAAGTCAAAGGCGTCCAGGATAGAGGCATCCTCCGGGCTGATCTTCACCGCAGAGAACACACGGGCTTGGGCTGCGCGCGCAGCATAAGCGCAGAAATACACCGCTCCCCCGATATCATGTACTTCCTCGCCTTGATAGTCGATGTTATGGTCACGCGTGGCAGGGCCGATAAACATTACATCATATTTCATATAATATGCTCCATTCTTTCGGGCTGCCCAATCCTAAAATGCCTGTCTCGAGCAGCGCAATCGTTTACGTTTCTTCCATTATAACAGTTTGCAAGATTGGATGCTATTGGCGAATCTGCACAAATTTCCTGAGGGATGATTCTATCTATCGCGAAAAACGGAAAAAATCTCGGAAAAAACCAACGCTGGCGATTGGCAAAACAGCATCTGTACAGGCATATAAACACATATCCTGCAAACGTTTTCCATCTTTGAAAAGACAAAGCGGAAAAAATCAGTCGTATCCGGCTTGACAGGCCCGGTTTTGTGTGCTATGATGATGCAATATATTATGAAAGGGTGGTAATATCATGACATTGGTGGGTTATATGACGAGCCAATTCTCTTTTTTGCAGAATATGGACTTTTTCGTCCGGCTTGTCGCGGCCTGCATGTGCGGCGCTGCAATTGGCTTTGAACGCAGCAGGCGGTTTAAGGGGGCGGGGCTCCGTACGCATATTATTGTTTGCTGTGCCGCCGCGCTGATGATGATCGTTTCTAAGTATGGCTTTGCGGATATGACCAATATCGATGGCGTGATGTTCAATGGCACCCGCAGCGCGGATTCGGCACGTATCGCGGCGCAGGTTGTCAGCGGCATCAGCTTTTTGGGTGCAGGCGTCATTTTTAAACACGGCAGTTCCGTGCGCGGTCTGACAACGGCGGCCGGTGTATGGGCGACATCCGGTATCGGCCTGGCAATCGGCGCGGGGATGTATCCCATTGGCATTTTTGCAACCCTCCTGATTGCCGGACTCCAATTTATGATGCATAAGCATACGTTTGCAGGGGATGCCCTCACAACCAGCAGGCTTCAGTTCACGATTGAGCGGAATGACCGTTTCCAGGCGCTGTTTGAAGAATTCCTAGCCAAGCATCATGCACAGATTGTAGAAAGCAAGGTTACATACAACGAGGATGGCGCCACGACTTATGAGATGGTCTTACGCGCCCCTTATGACGTCAGCATGCGTGAACTGGACGCGTACCTGCAAACTGTAGCGGTCGTTCGCTGTGTGGATTATATGGCGGTTAGCTAAAGCCATATCACAGCGAAAGAATACCGCTGACGAAAAGGGCGCTTTCCCGCGCCTTGCTGCGCGGACAGGCTTACAGGATCCTACAGCCTGCCGGAGGTACAGATGAAAAACCTGATATCGCCTAAAAGCGGTGTTTCGCGCTCCCCAAACGGGGAGCAGGAACACCGCTTTTTCTTTTCTGCCTGCACCGCCCATCCGAAAAACATTGACATGGAGCGCGCTCCATGTGCTAATATAAATCTAACCATTACAAAACGGAGGAATTTTCTATGATAAAGCAGACGGCAGGCAGAGACAGTTTGGGTGCGTTTGCACCCAAATTTGCGGAGCTAAACGACGACATCCTTTTCGGCGAGATCTGGTCGCGAGAGGGGCAGCTTTCCCTAAAAATGCGTTCGATCCTGACTATATCCGCATTGGTAAGCAAAGGACTGACCGACAGTTCCTTTCGCTTCCATCTGATGAATGCGAAAACAAATGGCGTCACGCGCGGTGAAATGGCGGAAATCCTAACCCATCTGGCGTTTTATGCGGGCTGGCCGAATGCATGGGCAGCATTCCGTATGGCGGTCGACGTCTATAAAGATGACGATGGGACAGACGGCGGCCTGTTTGGCATTGGCGTCCCCAACGATGCGTTTGCAGAATACTTTACCGGCAGCAGCTACCTCAAGCCCTTGACAGACCCCCAGAAAACCGTATTCATGGCAAATGTGACTTTTGAGCCAGGCTGCCGCAATAACTGGCACATTCACAGGGCGAAAATGGGCGGTGGCCAAATCCTGCTTTGTACCGGCGGGCGCGGCTGGTATCAGGAATGGGACAAGGATGCACAGCCGCTTCTCCCCGGCGATGTCGTTACCATCCCGGCCGGCGTAAAACATTGGCATGGCGCAGCGAAGGACAGCTGGTTTTCGCACGTTGCGGTGGAATGCCCTGGCGAGGGCGCCGCCAACGAATGGTGCGAACCTGTAAGCGCCGAGCAGTACGATGTACTTGCTTGACATAGCGCCGCCGCACGATGTATCTATGAATTGCCAATTTCAGCGGAATATAGTATAATCGTTTTATGAAACGCTGTGTTTATTAGGATGGTGATGAGAATGGCAGCCCGCTGCAAAAAGTCGAGGGAAATATAGATGGATTTGGATATGAAACAACAAGGTTTGCAGCGGATTGCGCAGTGAATCCTGTACGGGTATTCAAGCGGCAAAGAAAGCGGGTTCCAAAAACACACGGAGAAACGATACGGTACACAGCGCGGCGGTGTCGGCGGTCTCACGAACTAGGTTTCAAGTCAAAGGAGGCGGGCAGGATGATGCATAATGAAAATTCGCGGGTCAAAGTCCCGGCATTGGTACACCTGACCCGCTTGGATTACGACTATCTCTCGCTGAAGCAGTATCATGGCGAGATCTGTCCTGAAACAAACATTTTCAAACCGCTGTTTTGGGCGGGGGTAAACCGTATCAACAGATGTTCCCTTTCCGAACCGGAGATTGACCGTCTTTTAGAAGATCTTGCAAGCAAGCTGTCCAACGATGATTTGGGCCGTGCATTCTATAAAATCCTCCTGAACGGCATCAACGGCCTGCGCATCATCGACCTGGACGAAGAACGCCAAAACACCTATCATATTGTTACCGAATTGCCTTACCAGAACGGGGAGGAGTCTTTCCGGCCCGATATCACATTGCTGATCAACGGCTTGCCCTTGGCCTTCATCGAAGTCAAAAAACCCAACAACCGGGATGGGATCCTTGCGGAACATACCCGTATCCATACCCGCTTTTCCAGAAAACTATTTCGCCGCTTCGCCAACATCACACAGCTAATGGTGTTTTCCAACAACATGGAATACAACGATGCCGACCCAGAACCAATCGAAGGGGCGTTTTACGCTTCCAGCAGTTATGAAACATTGTTTTTCAACCGTTTCCGTGAAGAGGATCCGCAGCTGCATACTGCAATCCGTGAGATTGACGGGCAGAAGGAAGATTTCATTCTGACGGACAACAACCTTGTTTCCATCAAAGGGACAAACGAATACCGTACAAACCAGCATGCGCTGACGCCCACAAACCGGATTTTGACGTCATTATTTTCCCATAGCCGGTTTTTAACACTCCTTACATATGGCTTTGCGTATGTGGAGCGCACCAACCGGGATGGGATCAAATCACTGCAAAAACACGTCATGCGATATCCACAGTTTTTCGCGACGATCGCAATTGCGCGGAAATTGAATCGCGGTGTCAAACATGGCGTCATTTGGCACACCCAGGGCAGCGGAAAGACCGCCTTGGCCTTCCATAATGTCCGATTCCTGCGGGATTATTACCAGAAGCAAGGGAAGGTTGCCAAGTTCTATTTTGTCGTAGACCGTCTGGACTTGCTGACCCAGGCCGGGGAAGAATTTGCCGCCCGCGGCCTCCATGTGGAGAAGGTCAATTCCAAGGAGGGCTTTATCCGGAACATCCGCACCATCGGCACGGCCGGCAATACCGGCGAGGATACGATTACCGTAGTGAACATCCAAAAGTTTTCGGCAGAGTCTATCGTCCGCAAAGCAGATTACGATGTGAATGTGCAGCGCGTTTATTTCCTTGATGAAGCGCACCGCAGTTATAACCCCAAAGGTTCTTTCCTGGCTAATCTAATGGCATCAGACCGTGAAGCGGTTATGATCGCGCTCACTGGGACGCCTTTGATTGGCGAAGGATACCACACAAAAGATGTTTTTGGGGAGTACATCCACAAATACTATTACAACCGCTCCATTGCTGACGGATATACCTTGAAGCTCATCCGGGAGGGCATCAAGACTGAATACCGGGTAAAGCTACAGTCTATTTTGGAAGAATTGAACATGCGGGAGGGTTCCTTCAAAAAGAAGGATATCTATGCACACCCAAAATATGTATCTGCCCTCGTAAAATACATTGTAGAGGATTTTCGGAAAAGCCGCGTCGCGCTGGGCGATCCCTCGATTGGCGGTATGATCGTCTGCGATTCTTCCGGCCAGGCCTGCACAGTAGAAGAAACATTGAACGCTTATCCGGAAATCCGCCATGTGCTGATCCTGCATGATGTGGACGACAAGGATACCCGCCGGGGATACCAGGAGGATTTTAAGAAGGGGAAAATTGACCTACTGGTGGTCTTTAATATGCTGCTCACTGGCTTTGACGCACCCCGCCTGAAAAAGCAGTACCTGGGACGTGTGATCAAAGAGCATAACCTCTTGCAGACGCTGACCCGTGTCAATCGGCCCTACCAATCCTTCCGCTATGGTTATGTCGTGGACTTTGCGGATATCCGCACCGAGTTTGATAAAACCAACAAGGCATATTTTGAGGAACTGCAGGCAGAGCTTGGGGATGAATTCCAGCGGTATCAGGATATTTTCAAATCTCAGGAGGAAATCAAGCAGGACCTCCAGACGATCCAGGAGAAACTGTTTCCGTATGCTACGGACAATGCGGAACTGTTTTCCCAGCAGATCACCGCACTGGACGATAAGCAGGAGCTATTGGCTTTGCGCCAAGCCCTAAACACCTATAAAGAGCTGATCAACATCATCCAACTGTTTGGCTACGAGGAATTGGCTCAGAAATTCACGATGGAGAACCTTCATGCCCTGTATACGGAAGTTAACGACCGTATCGCTTTCGTCAATCTGAAACAAAATATGCAAAACGGAGAGGACGTTTCCGCCGTCTTGAACCTGGCTTTCGATCAGGTGGAATTTCACTTCCGCAAAATCTCGGAGAGTGAGCTGATTGTTGCCGATCAATTTCAGGAAAACTTAGAAAAAACCCGTCAGGAATTGGCGCGCAGCCTTGACCCCAAAGATCCTGCATATGTTTCCCTGCTGGAAGAACTCAAACGGATTTTTAGAAAGATCGATATTGAAGAACTGACCGCGGACGAGATGAAACAGAACATCCGGGATTTGGAGCGTGTCCGTAAGGCGGCCGTACAGCAAAATCTGCAAGATCAGATGCTTTGCGCCAAGTATCAAAATGATGTGAAATATATGCGCGCCCACAAGCGGATCAAGGCTGCCCCGCCGCCGGTTGGGAGCGATCCTGTCATTTTTGATATCCTCACGGGAATCAAAACGGCGGTCGATCAAAAAGTATTGAAAAATCAGCATGTGATGGACAACCATGCCTATTTTTCCCGTACAATCTTGCCAACGATTATTCAGAGCTGCCGCAGCAGCGGGGTGCAGCCAACTGCCGGCCAGGTTCAATTGATAGAAGCCTGCATTTCTGGTGAATATTTTGCAGAGAGGATATGAATGGCATAATGGCCAAGTATTCCATTGAAATTCAAACCAAACAAATGATTGAAGAGTTGAAAACGATCTGCATCAACTTTGGTTTGGGCGGCTCTCCGGGAGAGTATAAAATTATTACACAGGTATTCCTCTATAAGTACCTCAATGACAAATTTATTTATGAGGCAAAAAGAGCGGAGCCTTCCCTGCGTGCAGCACAAAACGTAGAGGAAGCTTTATCTTCCATGCCGGACGGTCAATATGAAATGCTGCTGATGATGTTGGGCGGAGATACGGCCAAACTGAAAAAGACACACTATATTTCCTACCTGTTCAACCATCAGAACGATGCTGCGATGAAGAAGGCCCATGGCACCCCCTATCCATTCTATGAAATGTTTGATGACACGTTAGTGGATATCGCAAACTTCAACTTGGATATCTTCTCTGTCCAGACCGGCGGCGAGGAAAAAATAAAACTGTTTGAACCGATCTCGCAGTATATTGTTGAGAGTGCGAAAAAACCCTTGTTTTGCCGCGCCCTCATCAACAAGCTGGTAGAATTTAATTTCTCCGAGGTGTTTGAACAGAAATACGATTTCTTTGCCCAGATTTTTGAATACCTCATCAAAGACTATAATAAAGATTTTGGGAAATACGCCGAGTACTATACGCCGCAGGCAATCGCTGCTATTATTGCCCGGATCATGGCGCCCGAACCGATCAGCAATGTAACCGTTTATGATCCCGCAGCCGGTTCCGGTACGCTGGTGCTGGCGCTGGCGCATCAGATCGGCGAGGACAACTGCACGATCTATACACAGGATATCTCGTCAAAATCGAATGAGTTTTTGCGTCTGAATCTGATTTTAAACGATCTTGTGCACTCTCTCGGAAATGTGGTGCATGATGATACCCTGCTTGCACCCAAACACCTGAACCCACAGAAAAACGGCCTGGCGAAGTTTGATTATATCGTCAGCAATCCGCCCTTTAATACAGATTTCAGCGAAAACCGGGAGACATTGGCCGGCGAAAGCTACAAGGAGCGATTCTTTATCGGCGTGCCGAATATTCCGAACAAAAATAAAAACGGCATGGCCATCTATCTGCTTTTTTTGCAGCATATCATCTACTCGCTGGATGTGAACGGAAAGGCCGCAGTGGTGGTTCCCACCGGCTTTCTAACCGCCGGGACAGGAATTCCCAAAAAGATACGAGCGCATCTGGTGAAGCAGCGCATGCTGCGGGGGATTATTTCTATGCCATCCAATATTTTTGCAAATACCGGCACAAACGTTTCCATTCTTTTTCTGGATAAAGAAAATAAAGAGGGCAAAGTAGTTTTAATGGATGCCTCAAAGTTGGGCGCCAAAGAAAAAGTCGATGGAAATATGCAAAAGACCGTATTGAATAAAGAAGAGATTACCCGGATTATCCGCACCTTTCACGCAGGAAAACCCGTGGATGATTTTTGTGTGGCGGTCAGCTATGAGGAAATAGAACAGAAAAAGCTGTCATTCTCCGCCGGACAGTATTTCGATGTGAAAATCGAGTATACAGAGCTGACGCCGGAGGAATTTGCGCAAAAAATGAATGGCTTCGCAATGCGGCTGAACGGACTGTTTTTGGAAAGCCGTCAATTAGAAGATGAAATTAAAAAGCAGTTGGGGCGGGTGCAATATGAATAGGGTTTCCATATCAGATTTTATTGATAAAATCGGGGATGGAATCCATGGAACGCCAGCCTACTCTGAAAATGGAACATATTATTTTATCAATGGAAATAATTTAAAAAACGGCCATATTGTCGTCGGTCCTGATACTTTGATGATAGAAGACGATGAATATGAAAAAATCAAACGCCCGCTCGACGATAACACGATCCTCATTTCCATCAATGGAACGATTGGAAACACGGCGTTTTATCGCGGAGAGAAAATTGCACTTGGAAAAAGTGCATGCTATTTAAATGTAAAATATTCAGAAAATAAGTATTATCTCCGGTATGTCCTTAGCACGAAGGAATTTTTAAAATACGCATTGCAGGTAGCGCACGGTTCGACAATTAAGAATTTGGCGCCCAGTCAGATTGCAGAATATTCTTTTTTTGCACCTGACGCTATTTCAAGAGACAAGATTTCCAGCCTCCTCAAAATGTTAGATGATAAAATAGACCTGAACAACCGGATTTGCTTTGAACTGGAAAACATGGCAAAAACCCTCTATGACTACTGGTTTTTGCAATTCGACTTCCCGAATGCGGACGGCAGGCCATACCGTACCTCCGGCGGCGAGATGGTCTGGAATGAGCAGTTGAAACGGGAGATTCCGAAGGGGTGGACCGTAGGAAAAATTGGGCGGCTTGGCTCTATTGTATCCGGAGGGACACCGACTACAACGTGTGTTGATTACTATTGCGATAATGGTTTTGCCTGGATTACTCCCAATGATCTGTCAGACAATGATGAAAAAATGTTTGTTAGCCATGGAGAACGCGATATTACACAGGCTGGAATTGATAATAGTTCAGCGGTTCTGATGCCGAAACATTCGGTGTTGTTGAGTACACGAGCACCCATCGGCTATCTAGCTATTTCCAACAATGAAGTATGCACAAATCAGGGCTTCAAATCGATTATCCCTAATGCTGGTTATCAAGAATACTATATCTATTATTTGCTGAAAAGAAATATTCCAGCTATTTCCCGCCAGGGAGCCGGCACTACGTTTCAGGAGGTATCCAAAGAGACGCTATCTGATTTCAGATTGTTGTTGCCCCCCAAGCCCATTGCAAATGCGTTTGCAAGCACTGTCTCCAGTTTGTGTGAAAATAGGTGCATTCTTGAAAAAGAAAACCGTGAACTGACGAAACTCCGCGACTGGCTGCTGCCCATGCTGATGAATGGGCAGGCCAGAATCGTTGGGGGATGATGCATGGACCATCGCCTTTCAAAAAGCAATTTTGGGGAAGCATGTACAAAATGAAAAGCTGCAGCAAACGGGCAGGACTGCCGCCGCATTCTGCATGGTGAAAAAAGGAGCCTTTACGGGACAGGGCGCTATCTCTCTGCAAAGGCTCCGGGTACTGCCCAATGACAGGCATTCTCAGCTGTAATTTCGCGTAATATATTCAGAACGTGCGTATCCTTCTAAATCATGATAGCGTA
>CANPPM010000079.1 GCA_947575935.1 uncultured Butyricicoccus sp.
GGGCGCGTCCCGCACGGAAGGAGGCGGCGCTGCCTGACCGGGCGGGATGCCTGCGGTGCGGGCGGCGTGCCGGGGTTTCTGTGGTGATGCATTCATTCTACCAGAAGAAAAGGGCCACGTATGTAATTGTGTCACATTCCCGGCCGGCAGCCGCTGCCGCGGATTTTAACCTGCTGCGCCGAAGGGTGCGGCGGTTGGAGCCTCCTCAGGAGCGCCTGACAACTGCGCCCAATGCTGTCGCAGGGCATTTTGGGGGAAGTATGGGGCCTTTGCAATCCGCCGGGGCGTTTATGCAAACCGGCTTGCATGGTAAAAAATCTGCCCCGATCCGGCGGGCCCGGTTTGAAACTTGGAAGTATGACTGGCAGAGAGGGGGCGCCAGACAAAGAGGATTTTGCAGGGATATGGGATGTATTTCGGGAAAAATTGCCGCAGAGGGAAAAGCCCCGCTGATTGCGCATGTCGGCATTTTTCAAACGGGTCCTAATCTGGCGATGGAAAACGGACGCTAGAGCAGGCTGCGCAGCTTTTCCCTGTCTGCGATTTCAACGCTGCCCCTTTTCAGGCGGACGGCCCCTTCTTCGGATAGGTATTTCATGACCTTGGAGACCACCTCCCGGGCGCTGCCGATATTCCGTGCAATTTCATCGTGGGTCAGCTGCAGTACCGGCTGGCGTCTGCGTACCATTTCATCCCAAAGGAAAATTGCTACGCGGCGGTCTGCGCCCATAAACAGGATCTGCTGCATCATCCACATGACGTCGGAAAAGCGTTCTGCCGCCTGCTGGTAAATGTACAGTCCCACATAGGGGTTATGTTCCATGATCGGGTGTAGTACGGCAGCTGGAATGACAATGGCCTGTACGTCTTCTGCGGCTTCAATCATAATATCGAATTGGATGGAATCCAGCAGGCAGGATGCGGACAGCACGCAGTTTTCCCCGGCGTGGATGCGGAACAGCGTGACCTCCCGGCCTTCCTCGGAAACAATATAAACGCGCAGCAGGCCGGAGCGTACCCAAATGGCGCCCTTGCAGCCCATGTCGGCGCGGTGGACATGCGTGCCCTTTTGATAGGACATGGGGACGCAGCCCTGCAGGATGGCGGCTCGTTCCCTGGCGGATAATTTCTCCCAAAACGGATAGGCGGTAGCAAGCTGTTGTTCTTCCATGAAGAGACCTCCTTTGCCGCGGGCGGTCTGCCCGCTGGCGGATGAAAAATGGATTGACAGCCGGCGCCGCTGCAGGCGTGGGCGGAATCCGGAAGTAGTTTAACACAATGGGCGGTTGCCGTCAATCCTGCTCTTTCGGGGAGTGGATGAAAATGCACAAAAGAGAACAAAATAACTTGCTTTTTTTGTCTGTAATTGATATATTGTTTGCAGAAACGTCTTTTGAATAATTCATAGAAATGAGGATGGTCATGAAAAAAGGGAGCTTTTGGGCGCTTTCGCCCATCTTTGTGTTTCTGGCGCTGTATATCGGAATCGGCGTATATATGGGGGATTTTTACGTCATGCCCGCGGCAGTCGGTTTTCTCATTGCGCTGCTGACGGCGTTTTTCCAGAATCCGAGGCGTTCGCTGGCGGACAAGCTGAATACGTTGGCGCGCGGCGCGGGCGACGAAAATATTATGATCATGTGCCTGATCTTTTTGTTGGCAGGCGCGTTTTCGGCATCGGTTAAGGCGGCGGGCGGCGCGGATGCGGCGGTTGCGTTTGGCCTTGCGATCCTGCCCAGCAGGATCGTTGTGGTCGGCCTGTTTTTGATTGGGTGCTTTATTTCTACCTCTATGGGGACTTCGGTTGGGACAATTGTTGCGCTGCAGCCGATCGCTATGGGGATCAGCGAACAGGCGGGGCTGTCCCTGCCGGTGTGCATCGCAGCGGTGGTCTGCGGCGCCATGTTCGGCGACAACCTTTCTATGATTTCAGATACCACGATTGCAGCAGCGCGTACACAGGGCTGTGAGATGCGGGATAAGTTCCGCGAAAATTTCCGGATGGTGCTGCCTGCAGCCCTTGTGACGGCGGCGCTCTTTTTCCTGATGACCATGGGCAGCGACTATCAGTCGGAAGGCGGGATTTCCGCAGAAATGGTGCTGCGCATCGTCCCTTATCTGTTTGTGTTGATCGGTGCGCTGGTCGGCCTGAATGTTATCCTGCTGCTGGCGGTGGGGACCGTGCTTTCGCTGGGGGTAGGCCTGGTGATGGGGGATTTCATATGGTCTGAAGTGTTTGGGATTATGAATGACGGGATGACCAGCATGTTTGAAATTACGGTCATTTCGATCCTGGTTGCAGGCATGGTCGGGCTGATTCGCGAGAACGGCGGGATTGACTGGCTGCTGAGCGCCATCCGCAGCCGGATCCGTTCACGGAAAGGAGCGGAGCTGGGGATTGCCGCGCTGTCCGGGCTGGTCGACTGCGCGACGGCGAATAATACGGTTGCGATTGTCATTGCCGGACCGATTGCGAAGGAGGTCGCGGAAGAGTATCAGATCAGCAGCCAGCGTACCGCGTCTCTGCTGGATATTTTTACATCCGTTTTTCAGGGGCTGCTGCCCTATGGCGTACAGATCCTCTATGCGGCCAATGCTGCGGTGACCGGATTGACGCCGTTTGATGTGATCCCGTATTGCTTTTACCCGATGCTGATGGCGGTATCGGCGGTCTGCTTTATTCTATTTGCAAAGGAGCCGTCTGCGAAGAGGGGGAAAGCGGCGCCGGGAAGCGGGGCTGAATAAACGGCGCAGAAGAGCGGCGCTAAGAGGCGCTGCGCAGATCTGCGGCGTTGGATTTTGATGGTTCCGGCGGGCCGGCGTGGGGCGCGCCGGGAAGTGAATACGGTTTTTTCAGCAGCCTGTATGGCCCGATCGCCGGGGGATACAGGCTGCTTGCATTGCTTGGCGGCTTTCTGGCCCCATTTTTTTACTGCGCCTGGGCGTTTAAATTTCCGTCTTACTTCACAAAATAGCTCTGCGAAGGAAGGGGATGCAGATGCTGAAACGACCAAGGATGATTTTGGTATTTACTGCTGTGATCTTATTGGGGATGCTGCTTGGCAGTGCGGCGCATGGACAGGAGCGGACGGCGGTGGTGACGGCGGTCCGGGCGGAGTGCAAGCCGATTTATAACAGTGTGACAGCGAGCGGCACGGTGGAAGCCGAGCACAGTTATGCCTTTTCCGCGCGCCGGAATGCGTTGGTGGGTGAGGTTTACTGCCAGGCCGGGGAGACTGTTCGGGCGGGGCAGGCGCTTTGGCGGCTGGAGCCTGCGGAGGAACTTCGCTGGACGGTAGAGCTGCTGCAGAATGCGGCAGCCGCGCTTTCGGGCGGCGCAGACAGCGAGCGGGTGGAGGTTGCATTGGAGAAGGGGCCGGAGATTGTCTGCGCCCCGGCGGACTGTACCTTGCTGACGGTACCGTCGGCAGGGCAGTCGGCCCCGGTCGGCTTGACCTATGCGCAGGCGGTCGGCCTGGGGGCGCTGCGGTTGCGGGTTGACATTGCAGAGGCGTTTGTTGCTGAGGTATGCGCCGGGCAGCGGGCCAATATTACGGTTTCGGCAACAGGCGGCGTTTATGCGGGGCGTGTGCAGTCGGTGGCGCCGGTGGCGCGGCAGGCGGTGAGCCTGACCGGCTCGCCGGGGGCGGTCACGGTGGCGGCCCTGCTGCAGATTGAAGACGCCGACCGGAGCCTCCGCCCGGGTTACAGCGCGAGTGCGAAAATCTTTGTCGATGAAAAGGCGGAAGCGGTCGTCCTTCCCTATGAGGCCATCCGTCAGGAAGGGCGGGAAGAGTATGCGTATGTGATCGGTCAAGATCGTCGCCTGCAGCGCCGTTCGGTGAAGACCGGCTATGCGCTCAGCCAGGCGGTTGAGGTGACGGACGGCATTGCGGCAGGGGAGCTGGTCGTTCTGGAGTCGGCGGAGGAGCTGGCTGACGGCATATTGGCTGAGGTGGCGGCGTGAAGCGGCGCGACTGCCTGCGCCTGTCGTTGCGGCAGGCGCGGGGGACGCTGCTGCGCTCGTCCCTGTGCGTGCTTTCTGTAGCGGTCGGGGTGTGCGCCATGCTGCTGATTGTGTGCACGGTTGCCTTTGGACGGGCACAGGTGCGGGAGGGATTGGATGCGCTCGGCCTGAGCGGGCTGACGGTCTATCTGGAAAAGGCGGGCGGCGGCGCGCCCTTTACCGCAGAACAGGCCGAGGCGATGGAGCAGAGCCTGCCGGCTGTAACGTGCGCTATGGCTGTAAAAGCGGGCAGCGGGCAGTTCCGCACAGGGCATGAACAGGGGGCGGCAGTTTTTTTTGGCGTCGATGAAAGGTTGGGGGAGGTCATGCAGCTGGAGCTGCTGCATGGCGCGCTGTTTCGGGCAAGGCAGATCGAGCGCGCAGAGCGGGTTGCAGTGATCGACAACCTGCTTGCACGCAAGTTGTTCCGGCGGGAAAATGTGGTCGGCAAAGAGCTCCGGCTGGCGGTCAATGGGACGGAACAGAGCTATGAGATCATTGGCGTGATTTCCTCGCAGGCGTCGTTGCTTTCGGGCCTGGCCGGCTCCTTTGTGCCCAATATCGTGTATTTGCCCTATTCCTGTCTCGCCGGGGAGCGTGAGACGGCCGATCAGATTTTTGTACAATGCATGGCCGGAACCGACCTGGATGCTGCGGGGGAGCAGGTCGAGGGATTTCTCAAGGAGCGGCAGCAGGTGGGCGGAGAGCTCGCGGTGCGCAACCTGAGCGGCGCGCTGGATACTGCAGATGAGATTGTTGGCCTAGTGACGCTGGCGTTTTTCGCGATAGCGGCGATTGCGTTCCTCATTGCGATGATCGGTGTGTGTGGCAGCCTGCTGGCGGCAGCGGACGAACGGAAGCCGGATATCGGCGTGTTTTTGGCGATCGGCGCGCAGCCAAGGGATGTGCTCCGTATTTTTCTGTATCAGGCGATGCTGCTCTGCCTGATCGGCGGGGCCGCCGGCAGCCTGCTGGGCAGCGGTGTGCTTTGGATGCTTGCGCAGCGGATCCCAGCGCTGGCGGCGCTGCGGCTGGGATGGGCTGCGGTGCTGTTTCCAGCGGCAGCGGTGGTTGGGGGGACGGTCTGTGGGCTGCTGCCCGCCCTGCGTGCCGCCCGTCTTGACCCGGTGGATATCATGTAGGGCGTCCGCGTGGGGCGTATCCTTACGCGGCAGATACAGAAGTGGTGAAATGACACACAAACTGCCTGTATGGAATGCGAAAATTTATCAAAAATATCAAAAAAAGGAAGATGACGCGAAAAGAGAATATGAAATCTGAAAAAGCTCGAAAAAAAAGCGAAAAATAGCTTGAAAAAGCGCTGAGAATCGCATAAAATGAATATTAGAACAATCTGCGCAAAGATCTGAAACGTGTGTCGGCTCGAGATGCGCGCGGCTGCCGGTCTGCATGCGGCCGGTGTTCTGCATACGTTCCGTCCGGTCTCGCATTTCTGCAGATTGCTCAGGGCCAGAGCGCGATAGGGACTGGCTGCCGGTCTGTTTTTGCCGTCCATAGGGTTTGTTTCGTTGTGACCGGCAGAAGGGACGGCTGCTGCGGCGCGCATTGCTGGGGGCGCAGAGCCTGCGTCGGACCGGACATCGGTTCCGGGGTTTCAGACGGACAACAGCGGCCGTACGGCCGCAGGGGAGGAAGAGCATGTTCCATATTGTGCTGGTGGAGCCGGAGATTCCTCAGAATACCGGCAATATCGCGCGTACCTGCGCTGCAACCGGCGCGGCGCTCCACCTGATTGAGCCGCTTGGCTTTTCCATTGACGACCGGCAGCTCAAACGCGCCGGGCTCGATTACTGGCATCTGCTGCAGGTTTCTCTCTATCCAGATCTCGGGACGTTTTTCGCGCGGAACCCCGGACGGTATTATTATTTGTCGACCAAAGCGCCGCGGGCGTATACCGAGGCATGTTTTGCGGATGGGGATTATCTGCTGTTTGGCAGGGAGACCAGGGGGCTGCCCGAGTCCCTGCTTGCCGCAAACCCGGAGCGCTGTCTGCGCATCCCGATGCGGGAGGGGGCGCGCAGCCTGAACCTATCCAATTCGGTTGCGGTAACCGTATTTGAGGCGTTGCGGCAGACCGGATTTCGCGGCTTACAGGAGGCCGGGAGATTTGCCGGTGAGATGGGGCCGGCAAGATAGGGGGCGTATGCGCCGCGGCAGAAAACTTTATTTCTCGAAAGGATTTGAGGATGGAAAAAATCCATATTTTCAGCGATTCCGCGTGCGACATCCCGGAACCGCTGGTCAAACAATACGGCATCGGGATTATTCCGATCCATATCACCCACCAAGGACATACGTTTCGCGAATATTATGATACCACACCGCAGCAGTACTGGCGGCTGCTGCAGGAGGCGGACGAAATCCCACAGACCAGCCAGATCACCCCGGCGCAGGTGCTGGAATGCTACCGGCAGGCGCGCGCAGAGGGCTGTACGCATGTGCTTGGCCTTCTCATGAACGCGAAGGGTTCAGGCGGTTTTCAGTCCTGCTGTATTGCGCGCGACCTATTTTATGAGGAGTATGGCCGGGATATGCGGATTGAGTTGGTCGATTCAGAGACGTATACCATGATTTATGGCCGTATTCTGCTTCAGGCAGCTGAAATGCGCGAACAGGGCGACTCCTTTGAGGCCATTTTGGGGGTGGTGCGCTCCCGGGTTGCACGGTCGGAAGCCGTGTTGGGCGTATATACGCTCAGGCATCTGAAGAAGTCTGGCCGGATTTCGGGCGGCGCGGCTTTTGTGGGCGAGGCGCTGGGGCTCAGGCCGCTCAGCCACGTCTGCGCGGGCAGCGTGGAGGTGTGCGGCAAGGTGCGCGGGGACAAAGGGCTGATCCCCAAAATGGTCGAATTTGTCCGCCGGCATGCGGTGGGCGTTGAACGGCAGGAGGCCGGCCTGCTTTATGGGGCCGTTGCAGAAGAGCGGATCCGGGAATTGGAGGGGCAGCTGTATGCGCTCGGCTTCCGGCAGGTGACGCGTTGGCCGATCGGTGTTTCCGTGATAACCAATACAGGGCCCGAGGCGTTGGCAGTCATGTACTACGGTGAGCCGCGTGAGTAAAAGTTAACCAAAATGCATGAAAAAACCTCTGTGGATACTGCGTTTTGCACAGGACATCGCTTAAAAATATGGATGCTGCCGGTTTTTTCACAAAAAATTTCCGTTTGTCTCTTGAAAGATGTACCGAAACCAAGTATAATTCTATCTCGGGGTGGTATTCTGGAAGGGGAAGCGGCCAGGCCGTGTTCTCTGCCGGCGCCGCTCAGGGAAACAGTCAGATATTCCTAATTTTTTAATAAAGGAGAATGAATATGCAGTACAACAAAAAGAGCGTGGAAGACATCGATGTAGCAGGAAAAAAGGTCATTGTACGCTGCGACTTCAATGTGCCGCAGGACGATACGGGGCGCATCACCGATGATAAGCGCATCGTCGCTTCCCTGCAGACCATCAAGTATCTGCTGGAGAAAAAGGCCGCGGTCATCCTCTGCTCGCATCTGGGCCGCCCGAAGGGCCAGGTGAATCCGAAGTACTCTCTCAAGCCGGTTGCTGAGCGGCTGTCCGAGCTGCTCGGGCAGGAGGTCAAGCTTGCTGATGATGTGATCGGCGAATCGGCAAAGGCCCTTGCTGCCGCGCTCAAGCCGGGCGAGGTCATGCTGTTGGAAAATGTCCGCTTCCATAAAGAAGAGGAAAAGAACGATCCCGCATTCGCCAAGGAGCTGGCTTCTATGGCGGAGGTTTACGTAAATGACGCATTCGGTACCGCGCACCGCGCGCATGCCACCACTGCCGGCATTGCGGATTATCTGCCCGCAGCCTGCGGCTTTCTGATCAACAAGGAAATTTCGATCATGGGCAAGGCGCTGGCCGACCCCGCGCGCCCGTTTGTCGCCATTCTGGGCGGCGCAAAGGTTTCGGATAAGATCGGCGTCATCAATAATCTGATTGAAAAGTGTGATACCATCATCATCGGCGGCGGTATGAGCTATACTTTTATGAAGGCGATGGGCAAGCAGATCGGCACATCCCTGTGTGAGGATGATAAATTGGATCTCGCCCGGGGCCTGCTGGAAAAGGCGGAGCAGAAAGGGGTGCAGCTGCTGCTGCCCATCGATACGGTCTGTGCCGACCATTTTGCAGCGGACGCGGAGCCCAAGACCTTTGACGCGGGCAATCTGCCCGATCATATGATGGGTCTGGATATCGGTCCCAAGACGATTGATCTGTTCTCTGAATCGCTCAAGGATGCTGGCACCGTCGTATGGAATGGCCCGATGGGCGTATTCGATGCGTTTGCCGTTGGGACCAAGGCGGTTGCGAAGGCTATTGCGGCTTCCAATGCAGTTTCAATCATTGGCGGCGGCGACAGTGCGGCGGCGGTTGAGAAGCTGGGATTTGCCAACCGTATGACCCATATTTCTACGGGCGGCGGCGCTTCCCTTGAGTTCCTCGAGGGGCTGGAGCTGCCGGGCATTGCCTGCCTGCAGGACCGCTGAGACTGTCTGAGACAGCCGGGCTGCCGCCGGGGCGGCGGCCCGCAGAGTTCGGGGGGTGTCCCCCTGGCGATTAGAACTACTTATTCCCGGCGCAGTATGCCGGGAAATCAGGAAAGGGGTATTGAAACTATGAACCGCAGATATCGTAAGACGATCATTGCCGGCAACTGGAAGATGAATAAAACGCCCACTGAGGCAAAGACCTTGATTGAGGATATGAAGCAGCAGCTGGACAAGGATGTCTATAAATACTGTGAGTTGGTGCTGTGCGTACCGTTTACCGACATCCAGGCTGCGATTAAGGCTGCGCGCGGCTCTAAGATTGCGATCGGCGCGCAGAATATGCACTTTGAAAAATCTGGTGCGTTTACTGGCGAGATTTCGGCTGATATGCTCAAGGAAATGGGCGTAAAGTATGTAATTATCGGCCATTCTGAGCGCCGTCAGTATTTCAATGAGACAGATGTTGACTGCAATAAAAAGATCAAGGTCGCAATTGCCGCGGGGCTGCGTCCGATCCTGTGCTGCGGCGAGTCCCTGGAGGAACGCGAGCAAAACGTGACGATGGAAGTTGTCCGGAAGCAGATTAAGATCGCGCTGCGTGACGTTCCGGCTGAGGACATTAAAAAGGTCGTCATCGCGTATGAGCCCATCTGGGCCATTGGGACCGGTAAGACTGCGACCGCAGAGCAGGCGGGCGAGGTCTGCTCCGCCATTCGCGATTGCCTGCGTGAGCTTTATGGCGCGCGCGCGGCACGTGCCATTACCGTGCAGTATGGCGGCTCGATGAATGCGAAAAACGCAGAGGAGCTGCTTGCACAGCCCGATGTAGACGGCGGACTGATCGGCGGCGCTTCTCTGAAAGCGCCTGATTTTGTGGCGATCGCGAACGCATCTAGGCAGTAAGCGTCTGTTTCCGATCTGATATGTAAGGCTTTCTGGCGCGAGGCGCAGTGCCGCCGGACGGCGGGAAAAAAAGAAACAGGTTTTCAGGGACGCACCGCACCGTTGCGCTGAAGGGTGCGGCGCTGCCTACACAAATCGGCCGTACGGGGCGGGCGAGCCCTGCACGAGGTGTTGGCGGCTCCGGTTTTCGGCCGGGGTAAAGAGGGCCTGCGGGCCCTTGCCGGCTCCCCTTTTGCCGGTTATTGAAGGAGAAATTAATTCGTTATGGCTAGTAAGAAAAAAGGTACAGCTGCCGCTGAGGCAGAAAAGGCTACGAAGGCTGCCGTAAAGGCAGAGAAGGTTGAGAAGGAAGCTGTTAAAAAGGCGGAAAAAGCGGCTGCCAAGGCGGAAAAAGCAGAAATAAAGGCTGAAAAGGCAGAAGCAAAGGCGGAAAAGGCGGCTGCCAAGGCGGAAAAAGCAGAAATAAAGGCCGAAAAGGCGACTGCCAAGGCAGAAAAGACAGAGGTGAAGGCGGAAAAGGCGGCTGCCAAGGCGGAAAAGGCGGAAGAAAAGGCTGAGAAGGCAGTTGTCAAGGCAGAGAAGGCCGCTTCGAAGTCGGGCAAGAGCCCGCTGGCGCTGGTGATTATGGATGGTTTTGGCTATCGTGCGGACAGCGCCGGCAACGCGATTGCGGCGGCTAAGACGCCTACGATCGACAAGCTGATGAAGACCTGCCCGAATACCCATATTGGCGCGTCCGGGATGGATGTTGGTCTGCCGGATGGACAGATGGGCAACTCCGAGGTTGGCCACACAAATATTGGCGCGGGCCGTATTGTATATCAGGAGCTGACCCGTATTACCAAGTCCATACAGGATGGAGACTTTTTTGAGAATGAAGCGTTTCAG
>CANPPM010000080.1 GCA_947575935.1 uncultured Butyricicoccus sp.
GCCGTGCTTTTTCTAGGCTTGCGGGGGTGGGTTTTCGGGCTTTTTTGACCCGCTCAATGCCCAAATCTTTATTTTTTTTTTTTTTGGCCCTGGGGGGCCAGGCTCGAACGTGGTTGCCCGCCATTTTTGGTTTCGAGAGAAGGTAAGGGGGAGGGAAGAGAAGATTATGCCTGCCAGAGCCTGTCGATGGACTCACGGATAATCTCAACCGCGCGGGTGACTTTTGCGGGGTTGTTATGGATGGTATATACATCACGGGAGGTGAATTCCAGTTTACAACCCTGTGCACAGCGGAGCGTTTGTTCGATATGCGCACGCCAGGCATCTTCATCCAATGTTTCGTCTACGCCGAGAAAGTTCGGGCTGGGTTTGCGCTGATAGATGGTACGGGCGCCGCGCAGGTATTCCCCCATCTTTTCTTCATTGGCCCATGGGGAAACCGATGCCTTGCGCAGGTTGGGGAATTGGCTGATGAGATCCCAGACAGGATCCAGCGGCTCACAACAGCCATAGCTTAGCAGGCCGAACGTCTTGCCGAGACGCTCGTAAGCAGGCCAGACGATTTCTTCGAACATTTCACGCGAGACGCCAACCGTTTCCTGAGAATCCATAAAGCCCCAAACCTGTGAGGTTTTGACCGGACCTTCGGAGGGCAGCTCATCGGTAAAACTAAGTGAGCCCTGATTGGTTTCTTCAAAACCGGTCGTTGGCAGCAGGTATCCTTTACGTTCCAACATTTCATGGTGCGCGATGTAGCCGTCAGCCAGCATGTGCAGCATCTGCCGGAGCTCATCCGGATAGTCATACAGTGTGTAGAGCATGTTTTCCAGACCCATGATATGTACCACATCCTGCGTCAGCGGGCAGAACAGCGATTTCATGACCCGCTTGACTGGCATAATGTCGCCAATCAACTCGGTGGCGGTGTCGTAGTGCGCCTGGAATTCGTCGTCTTTCATTTCAAACTCAGAGTTTTTCAGTTTGTCAAATTCTTCGCCAAGGTCATGGATCAGGTGCTCGAATTGGTGACCCAATCCGCCGCCGGAGGCCTGTTGGGTCTGGATGTTGAAGCCAAGAGGCTTGTAGTTGCGGTCGACCCAGATGCCCAGGTAGTCCGGAACGACTTTGTCATCGTCAAATTCGGTCAGATTGATCACGCTGTGGCGCAGGCGGCCTTCGATCCAACGAGCCGCTGGATCCTGGCACTGCATGCGGGGCGTAATGGCTTCCTTTACGAAGTTGTCCACCTCGATGTGAATGACCGGGCGTTCACCCTGCAATGCGTTGTGGCGTTTCCATAGCGCAATGCGTTCCTGGTTCTTGGGGCTGTGTGCAATCTCTAACTGTTTCTTTGCCAGGTCGCGGATGATATCACGTTCCTTGCTGGTAATCATAAACGGCTCTCTCCTCTGTTTTGATTTTGGCGCAGGTTTGTTTTGTAGATGTATTCTACCGGATTTTGAAGCGGCTGACGATCAGGAATCTTGCTGTTCCGATTAAAAAAATTGCTGTTTTGCAGGAATGAAAAAATCCCAGGCGTATCGCCGGGATTTTGTTCCAGTTATAAAAGACCGATACGGGGGACAGACAAGGGCCGGCGTAAGAGCCACGTTTTGAGAAGCAGTACCAAGCGTCGGAGGCAAGTTTGGATGCGAAACAATCTGTTAAGGCGGCTGCGTTTCTGATACCGGTTACAACGGGAAGCTGCGAAAAGCGGTAGGCGACAGGCCGACCTTGGTGGAAAAAGCGGAGGAAAATGTGGAAGCGTTCAGATAGCCAACCTGAAGGGCGATTTCCTTGATGGGAAGCGCCGTAGTTTTGAGCAGATATTTTGCGCGGTTGATCCGTTCCAGGATGAGGTATTCATAGGGAGAACAACCGTAATATTTTTTAAACAAATGAGAGAAATGAGAATGGCTCATATTGACTGTGGCTGCCATTTCGTGTAGAGTGATCGGTTTGTCGAGGTTTTCTTGGAGGAAGCGCAGTGCAGGCGCGAATAGCGGTTGGTCTTCCATCTGCAGGACGGAGGAGCCGCCATCCAGCAGATGGGTCAGCAGGACATACAACTGGCGGGAGCGCTCTGTTTCCTGCATGTGCTGGCCGCTCTGATAGCAGTTTACCAGGCGGGCGAGCATGGTTTTTACCTCGGCTGCGCCCGGATGGGAGAAGACAAAGCCGCCATAGAGACGGGTAAGGTGGGTATAGAACTTACCGGTAATGCCGCCGTCGAGATGCACCCACAAAAATTCGGTATGGCCTATGGTGTGATATTCATGCGGAAGATGACAGTTGAGAAAGCCGACTTTGCTTTTGTCGGCGACCATGGTCCGTTCTCCGCTTGTGACCGAGAGCCGTCCGCTGAGGATATAAAAAATCATATAATTATTGTAGTTTTCCCGCTCGATCCGATAACCGTATTCTGTAAAAAAGCGGCCGCAGGAGGTCATATAATATAACATGTCGCGGGCAAGGTCGGAAGGGGTATCGACAAACATCTCCGAGCCGGAGACGATGCCAGGATCATCACAGCGCACAGTACATACCTCCAGATAAGCAATTTGTAAGCATATATAGTGTATCATTGCCGAGGGGGCCTGTCAACGCGGGCAACCGGCAGCGTGCGATAACAGCAACTTTTCTATATCAGAAAACAAAATCGCTTATTTCAAAGGAGTTTAAGAATCTATAAAATGTTCTTAAAGGATATCAAACAAAAGAAAATCATCCGGATTTTCACTGTTTGCATTCCGAAAAATCAGGTTTGGTGACATGCCTGAAATCTAAAACAAAGGAGAAAGGAAACATGAAGAAAAGGTTCTTGGCAACGCTCCTTGCTTGTCTGATGACAGGCAGCCTTGCAGCCTGCGGAAGCGGGGGGGACAACGGGGGCGGCAGCTCGGCTGACGCCGGAAGCGACCCGCAGACACAGCAGCCTGCAGACGGCGGGGGGACGTACAAAATCAGTATGATCCTCAAGACTACGGCGGCGGAATACTGGCAGTTTGTGCTTAACGGCGCGGAAGCCTACGCTGCCGAGCACGAGGGGGTGACGGTTGAGGTCAAAGGTCCTTCTTCAGAAACCGCGTTTGATGAGCAGCAAAATATGATCGAAACTGATCTTGGCAACAGCAGTTATGACGGTTACATCATCGCCCCGCTGCAAAGCGACATGGTGGCAACGCTGGTGGAGAGGACGGATAAACCGGTTATGGCGGTTGACACTAACTTTGAGTCTCCAAAAAAGCGTAGCTTTATTGGGACTGGTAATGAAACGGCGGCGGCGCTTGGCGGCGCAGCGGCTGTAGAAGCAGCGCGGGCCGCAGGCTGGGAGGAAATTCAGTGCATTGAGATTGCCGGCGTACAAGGCGATCAGACCTGTGCTGACCGGATGAACGGCTACAACAGGGGCGTCACGGAAGCAGGCGGTGTGTTCCTCAAGGATGAAGTGCAGTATGCTGACGCAGTCGCCGACCGTGCGGTCAATTCGATGGAAGCAATTATGCAGACCCATCCTGAAGGCATTGCAATTATTTGTGCGAATAACGATGATATGGCAATGGCTGCTGCACGTGCGGCAGCGGGTAACCCTGCGTATGAAAATACGATTTTCCTCGGTTTCAATGGAGATAAAGCGGCGTGTGAAGCGATTCTTAGCGGTCAGCTGACCATGTCCGTTGCACAGATGGCCTACGAAATGGGCTATAAAGCGGTCGAAACGATGATACAGGCGCTGGAAGGCGAAACCGTTCCTTCATTCGTGGACTCCGGCGCAGATGTAATCACAATTGAGAACGCCGAGACACGGCTTGCAACCTTGAAGGAGCAGCTCGGCTGACGCTGTGGATTGGTTCTTGGCAGAATTTTTTCTTCTCACAGTTCTGCGTAGGGGTCTTTTCCCAATCCTCTTTTTTCTTTGAAATCATTCTTCTCACAAAACAAGGGCCGCTCAAAATGCAGCAGACATTTTGGGCGGCTCTTGTTTTTTGTTGATGGAAAACCTATTTTTCCGGTGCGCATGGGGCCGAATCTCTGAAGCGGCCGGCTGGCGGATTAGGCGCCGCTTTGGCGGTTTTCAAACGGGTGTGGGAAAGGTATGGCTGCGTGGGAGAAAGGCTTTTGCTGCCAGCTGCTGGCCCAAGCATCATAGCTGTAGGATAATACCGCATACAGCGCCCAGTGCGATGAATACAATCGGGTGCAGCTTTGGAAAGCCGCGGACGCCGGCGAAAAACAGTGCAAACAAAACCAGTGCAGGAAGGTTCAGCCACGCAATGAGGCTGGCAGCGCCTGGGTGGAATAATGTTTCATGATAGATCGACGCCATTGCACCAATGATCAGGCCCGTTGAAGCCGGGCGCAGGCAGTAAAAGGCGTGTTGCACCAACTGGTTTTCCTGGAATTGCCGCATCATCCTCGAAACGATCAAAATGATGATAATGGACGGCGCCACAAGGGAGAGGGTGGAACAGAGCGCCCCGACTGGCCCTCCGGCACGAAAGCCGGAAAAGGTTGCCATATTAACGCCGATAGGACCTGGCGTCGATTCAGAGACCGCAATCATGTCCAATAGCTCTTTTTCTGTAAACCAGGAATAGTTGCGGGCGATTTCTTTCAAAAAAGGTACGGTCGCCATGCCGCCGCCCACCGCAAAGAGACCGGTTTTGAAGAATTCGAAGATCAGCTGCAAAAAGGTTGGATCCATCACGGCGCCTCCTTTCCGCCGCGTTTGGCCAAGATGCCAATGCAGGAGGCCGCAATAACAATCAGGACTGGGGAAACGCCAAAGAGGATGGTTACCAGCGCGGTTGCCGCCAATACCACAACGGTCAGCTTGTCCACCGCGCTCTTGGCAATCAGTTTCCAAACCGCGTTCAGGACCATTGCGCAGACTGCAATTGAGATTCCTGCAAATGCATGCTGCACAATTTCCAAGTGAGAGAACTGTTGTAAAAATGAAGCAATTAGGCAGATAATCAGGTAGGAGGGAGACACCACTCCAAGCGTGGCAATTATGCCGCCCGCATTGCCTGCGACGCGCGCGCCGATAAAGGTGGCGGTATTCACCGCAATCACGCCGGGCGTGCACTGTGCAATGACATAATAATCCATGATATCGTTTTCGGTTGCCCAATGGTATTTCTCAACAACTTCTCTGGTCAGCATGGGGAGCATCGCATAGCCGCCCCCAAAAGTTAGGATACCAATGCGAAAAAACGCAGCGTAAAGCCGCCACAAAATTTGCACAAAAACTACCTCGATTCATCGATAAAAAGACTTTGCATCATGGGGCTGTTGTGATTCATCTGCCGTCTCGCGACAAGCGCTGATTACGCGGGGGCTTTGACGGCGCTTTTTCTGTGTGCTGCGGCCTTCCGCCTTTTGCGGCCGGTATCCGGAACCGGCTTGCTGAAGCGTTGGGCGCAAAAAGGATGCGTTGGAAAACAGCCTTTTTGATTCTGTAAACCAGTATAGCACAAACATGGCCGCCGTACAAGCCCCCTTCTGCCGTGCTGGTTTTGGGCGGACAATGCTAGGAGGGCGGGCGGCTTAGGGTAAAAAGCGTAGGAGGATTGAGATGCTGCACAGCAGGAAACAGAGCAGTAGTGCAGGCCGGTATTTTTTTAAGGCATACCAGTAGCCGAAGCGCATGCCGCGCGGTTGATCCAGCGATGCACAGAAGGCCGCTGAGGCGGCGACCAGCAGGCAGGGAACGGTGAGAACCGCCTGAAAGCCAAAGGTCTTCAGTGAAAGCCAGATGGTCTGAAGCGCAGGTTCTCCCAGCAGGGCTGCCACAGAAAACGACAGTACGAACGCACGCGCTGCCACAACTGCCGAGATAAACAGCCCGCCCGGCGGCAGGAGACCCGCAAGCAGAACCCCCACAAGCCAAAGCAACGTTCCGCACAGCAGGACAGCCGCGCTCCTCTCCTCCGGAAGTGTAAAGGAGAGCGTGATCCCACGGCTTGTACTGATTACGCCGGTCAATGAGCCAGCGGCCGCCCCGCAAAGAAACACCGCAGTTAGGAATAAAAAGGCCGGTGTCTGTGTGAGCGTGGAAATAGAAAAAAAACCGAGAAGATTCTGTCTTTTCATAAGCTCCTCCATCAGACCGGCCCGGAAAGCATATCATTGGCTTGGTACATCGTACCGGCAGGTCTGTTCAAAAATGGAATCCTTATTACAGAATATTCTCGGTTCGTTTCATTCAGAACCGGAAGATAAAAATCTCGGAGGCGTACGGTTTGAGGCCTCCGCCGGGGATGCCGCCGTAGCGGACTGGGGCGCGTCGGTTGTGCTGTCCGTTGGAAAATGGATACACGCCCCGATTTCTATCTTTGGGCCTATTTCCTTTGTACAATAGGGGAGAAAAAGCGCTTAGTCAAAATCGTCCAGTGCGCAGACGCTTCCGATGATATCCCGGCACGGCTCTACCTGGAACGGCAAGAAATCTTTGCTGAATTCCATTCTCGTATGATAGCTGCCGTTTTCCGCCTGTTCCACAGGTGCGGCTAGGATTTCGGTGCCTTTGACTACCCGTTCGGAAATATACGCAACGTCAATGCCCGGGCAAAGAGCCATCAGAATACGGCCGCGTGTGCAGCCCATTACCGGCGCAAGCGCCGTTCCCAACTCCCGCTTTTTGGACGCGCAGGCCACCACAAACTCGGCCTTGACCACCGCATTCATCGTATCCGGGTAAAACGTGACACCCTTGCCTTCAAACGCTTTTCCCTCTTCGCAGTCCTGCGAGAGCAGAATGTTCTCCGGCGGCAGAAGCTTCTGCTCTAATACCGCGCCAATCACCGATTGCAGCAGTTCACCTTCCCCCATGAACGCCACTTTGATTTTATGCATTTCGTCCACCTCTCTTTCATGCGCGGGCCGGTCCGGCGGCTGGTTTGCTGCACGGGCAGGCCCTTTCGTTTTCGTTCATTCCCTATCATAAGCTGCTTCACCCGATTTTGCAATGCCTATTTTGCATAAATTCTCAATTCGTTTAGGTTTACAAAGTTTCAGCTTTCTGTCTCCGCTGCTTTCAGGTAGATTGCACATTCCAGGCGCTTTTTTTCCATTTCACAGCCCAATGCATAAGGGGCGTTCAGGTCGCCGTTCTGGTTGAAATTCGCGGCGCTGCAACCGCCGCTGCAGTAGAACTTTGCCCAGCAGGAGCGGCATTTTTTACGGGTGTAAATATTCATTGCGGCAAACTGATGGGCAATCCCCTCGTCTAACGTATCGTCCCGTACGCTGCCCTGGCGGAATGCCTCTTTGCCGACAAATTGGTGACAGGGGTAAATGTCGCCCTCCGGTGTGACAGCTACATACTCGTAGCCAGCGCCGCAGCCCCGCAGCCGTTTGATAACGCATGGCCCCTGTTCCAGATCAATCATGAAGTGAAAGAACGATAGCTTGTCCCCTTGTCGCCGTTTTTCCAAAAGCAGGTCGGTCAGACGTTCATATTCTGCGAAAATGGCGGGGAGATCCGCCGGACACAGATGATAGTCGGCGTCTTCGTCGCTGGTGACCGGTTCAACCGACAGCCGGTCGAAGCCTTCGGAGGCAATCGACATCACATCATCTGCAAAGTCTAGATTTTTTGCGGTGAAGGTACCGCGTGCGTAGTAATCAAGCTTGGGGTCGCGCTGCTTCACCAGTTTTTGGAATTTAGGGACGATGATGTCGTAGCTCCCTTCGCCTGAGACCGTTTTGCGCATATTGTCATTGATCTCTCGCCGGCCGTCAAGGGATAGCACGACGTTATCCATATTTTCGTTAATATACGCGATTTTATCGTCGTCGAGCAGCAGCCCGTTGGTCGTGATGGTAAAACGAAAATGCTTACCGCTGTCAGCTTCGATCGAGCGGGCATAGGAGACTGTTTTGACGACGGTATCAAAGGCCATCAGCGGCTCGCCGCCGAAAAAGTCAATCTCAATATTTTTTCGTGCGCCCGAGCGACGTACCACAAAGTCGACCGCCTGTTTTGCGACCTCAAATGGCATGATGCTGCGGCCGGTACCAAAATCGCCAGTTGAGGCAAAACAGTATGCGCAGCGAAGGTTGCAGTCATGTGAGACATGCAGGCACAGCGCCTTAATTGGTGCGCCGGATGGAATGTATTTTCCGATTTCGAGGTAGTCATCTTTAGAAAAAAGCTGCCCGCTCAGATACAGCCCGTACAGTTCTGCGTAGGCGCTGGCAACCGTCTCCCGCGGGTATTCGCTCAGCGACTGATAGATACGTGGCGGGCATTCGGGTTTCATATCCGAGGTCAGAAGACCCGAGACGGCATATGCCGCCTCATCAACCACATGCACCGCGCCGCTGTTGACATCCAAGATAAATCGGATGCCTTTCATTGTATAACGATGGATCATAGGATCCTCCTACTCTTCATAGATTGTACACAGCAACAGGGCGCGCCGTTGACCGGCACGCCCCGTTCTGATGAAAAACTTACTTGTTTTCGCACTTCTGGTTCGCAACAGTGCACGAGGTTTTGCAGGCCGACTGGCAAGAGGTCTGGCACTCGCCGCAGCCGCCTTTTGCAGCGGTCTGCTTCAGGGTTGCGGAAGTCAGGGTCTTGATGTGCTTCATAGAGAAATAGCCTCCTTTATTTTGATTGCGTTTGGTGCGGAGCCGGCCTGTTTTGCGTTACCCGGCCGGAAGCATCCGTGTCCTTTATGATGTATGGGTTTGCGGTCTTCTGCGCTTTTTCTTTCTGCGGCGGCGGGAGCCGATAAATGCGCCCAAAAAAGCCGCAAGCAGTGCAGCCGCTGCGTTGACCGCGAGCTGGGGCAGGCTAACCGGTTCGGAGAACCAGGAAAGGCTAAGCAGCGCTACACACAGCAGCACTCCTGCACCGGCGCCGATTCCCCAAAACAGGCGGTTGCCCGGCGCGCTTCTGGCCGCCAGAAAAGCTGCCAGCAACACCCCCAGGCACAGTGCGGAAACCGCAAGGGCGGGGATACGGTCCATCCCCACGCGGCCAAGCTTTACAAGAAATGCGCCGAGCAGCATGGCAAGCAGCGCCGCCGAAAGCCCTGTCAGAACCGGGAATGCAAGCACCCGGTTCAGGGACAGGGGTTCATCTGTCTTTTTCATAAAAAATGTCCCTCCTGCCGAATGATTTTGAAGCACATAACTCTTTTTAAATCTATTCGGCGAAAAGGCTTTTAGACCTGTATCCACTTGCGTACGCCCGAAAATTGCCGGTACGTCCAGCAGGCCCCCAATTTTCCGCGATACAGCGTCAATCCCTATCGAAATACGACTGGGTTTCTGCAGGGGCCGGGTTTTGCCTGGAAACAAAGCCGACGGCACAGACAGGCCTGTTATTCCTTGGGCGCCTCAATCTTTTCCGTTGGACCAGCTTCTTTGCCGCGGACTGCCCAGCGGTAAATGCGGAGCTTGGTGCGGTCATTCGAGCTCTCAATTGTGAGAACATCATCCTTTACGCTGACTACTTTGCCGATAAATCCGCCGATTGTCGAGATTTCGTCGCCAACTTGGATGGAATTGCGCATTTCCCGCTCTTCCTTGTCCCGTTTTTTCTGTGGACGGATCATGAAAAAATAGAAAATCGCGATCATGATCACCAGTGGCAGAAACGTACCCAGCGTCTGTAAATAGCCGCCGCCGTCCATTGCCATACCGTCGGCAGCCAAACGAATCAAATCCATGTTAATACACCTCCAAACCGTTATAGCATTCTTCCTAACATTATACAAGATAATTTTGGATATTACAAGAGTTTTCTGCGTTTTCTCACCAAAGCCGCCTGGAACCTTAATTTAAGCCGGAAACCGGTCTCCGCTGCTGCCTGCAAAGCGTCCGGCAGACAGCGGCGGTCCCATGCTATGCGCGTGGCGGCAGAAGCAGTGAAACGGACGCGGTTCCATTTATGGCCTGGAGCAGGGGGCAGCCTGTTTGAAAACGCCTGCGGGCCCCTGGGGCGCTTTAAAAAAGCCCGTCCGGCAGCAGCTGCACACCCACACCCAGCAGGTGCGGGCCGGTATAGACCCCAAGCGTGCCGTCGATTTCCCCTTCGAACAGGGTGCGAAAACCTGGCATGTTTTTTTTTGCGAGTGTACGGAGCGCCTTGTATTCGTCTGGGGAATCCCCATGCGCCACGGCGAGGTTGAAAGCCGTCCCCTCGGGTATTTGTGCCGCCGCCATCTCTACCATTCGCGAGACAGCAAGCTTGCGTCCACGTACTTTCGCAGCGCTGACCAGCTCGCCCGAAGGTGCAAACGAAATAATTGGTTTGATGTTC
>CANPPM010000081.1 GCA_947575935.1 uncultured Butyricicoccus sp.
CGACCGTCCCGTCCAGATCCAGCACCCAGGTTTTCCCTAGGGCAGACAGCGTAATTGTATTTTCCACGCTCATTTTAGCAGCTCCCCGATATGCCCGCCCGGGTGGTTCCGCCGGAACTGCTCCAACGAACAGTCCATCTTCCGTGCAATCTCCCATGCGAGCCCCTGCAGCACGATCAGATTGACTGTGGTCGAATTGTTCGGTGCGATATTCCATAAATCACCCTCGTGCGCCAACTCCAGAAGCAGGCAATTTTCCTTCAGCTTTCTGGCGAGTGTGGATTCCTGCGTGAACGACAGCAGCCAAAGCTCTGTCTCCCGCAGCTCCAGCTGCCGGACCAGGTAAAGTGACTCAGCAGTTTCCCCGCTTTTGGTTAATACAATCACCAGATCGCCGTCCCGAACCAGCCCAAGATCCCCATGGATTGCGGAATTGGAATGCATAAACCCCGCATCCAACCCCAAAGAAAGCATGGTTCCAACAAATTTCTCACACACGGGGACGTTTTTTCCGAGGCCGCTGACAATCACCCGGTTCCCCCTCCGCAGCACGGCTGCACAGTGGTCGGCCAAGCGGGAAAATGCCTGCATATCGATGGATTCCACTGCATGGCTTAAGGTCTGCATGGTCTCCTGAAAATACCGTATCATAAGACTTCCTCCAAATAATACAGCCCATTGTAAAATGCGCCGCAGATGGAATCATAATCTTCCCACGCATAAGTGGTCAGGGAAAGCCAAATAATGGCATGAATCAGCTTGATCTGCCGCTCGGAAACCTCCCCTTCCAACATGCGGAAAAACGTTTCTTCCATCTCTTCCCATCCATTTGAATCAATGCGCAGGACTACATCCTGCTCGTTGATTTCCAGCACAAACCGTTTTAAATTAAACTGATCGTAATTCCCGGCAACCGAATAATACAGCTTGGCCCATTCGTATGCCGGATCGCCCAGATAGGGCGTCGTCCCGAAGTATCCCCGCGGATCAATCAGGACGGGGGAAAGATCCTCATCGCGCAGCATTAGATTGGAAAAGGTGCAGTCACCGTGCAGCAACTGGAAACGCTGCGGATAGTACGCCCGCATCGCTTCCCGCAGCTCGTCCCAATGAAAAAAGACATTGCGGCACCGGCGCCCGTTTATCGTAATCACCGGCTCGTTAGCAAACGGTACAAGCTCGCGTATCTTTTCTGTCCGCCGAATGGTTTTATCCAGATACGCATCCTCACAGCTCGCAAAATCTGCCGGAGCCTCCTCCAGTGCATGTACGTCTTTCAGGCATTGGACGACGGCTGACAGAATACCGCTTTTCTGTTCCCTGCTTAAATCTGTGTATTCATATATATTCCTGCCGTGCACACGCTCCATCTCCAGCGGATCATACGAATAAATTTGGGGAATGCTGCGAAAATTGGCCCCCGCCACCTTCTGATACCACGCTTTTTCAGAACGTGCGAGCTCCCGCCCCTGCGCGTCAATCCCCTCTTTGACAATCGTATGTTCCTTTACGGAAATCCGGTTGAACGGCCTGCACCGGTATTGCGGAAGCCGGGAGTACTCCTCTGCCAATCCATATTCATGCGTCCCATATAACGGCAGCTCACGAAATGACATCCCCTGGCCCTTCAGCCAACGTACAAATTCACCGCTTTCCGGCACATCCGCAAGCCCTGCTTTGCTGCGGAAGAGAAACAACCCTGCAACGCCCTGCGTTTCGGAAGGCGTTTCGACCAGCTCTCCATCCATGAAGCTCCACCGGCAGCGGAAGTCTTTGGAAACGCCGAGAAAATCATACTCCGGCTCGGGCAGCGCAAACCCTGCGGGCAGCACCAGATCGGACCAGATCAACAGGAAGGGCGTTTGGTCGGGAACCGCCGCCAGCGCCTCCCGCAGCCCCGCACAGGTACCGGTGTTCCCAGCGCCCTCCACAAGGGTATAATTTACCTCCGCAAACGCCGCCAGATATCGTTTCAGCACATCGTATTGATAATCGCCGATCACAATGAATTGTTTATCGGGGTAGGCACGGAACAGGTGAAACAGCATA
This sequence comes from uncultured Butyricicoccus sp., assembly GCA_947575935.1. Lineage (GTDB taxonomy): Bacteria > Bacillota > Clostridia > Oscillospirales > Butyricicoccaceae > QXXE01. The sequence goes on from CANPPM010000081.1 coordinate 2,050, forward strand.
GGCAGGTTTTGGACCGGGACCAGCGCCTTTGGCTTGTTCCGGGTCAGCTGCTTCATCCGGGTGCCCTTGCCTCCGGCCTGTACGATGATATGGGATATTTCCTTCATAAGTATTTCCTTTCTGACAGGCTCAGCGCCATATGACGAACCGTTTGAAGCCCCGAAGCCATTTTTTATGCCGCACATAAAACCGATAGCACCATTGGGGCACCGGGATGCGTCCGAAAGCATACGCTTTTTGCGGTGCAGCCGCGGTATTCCTTTGATCAAGCTCCAGGATAATTTCCTCACAGATATCCGACCGGTTGAACATGCTGTTCAGAGAATAAATAAAAAACACGGCGTGAGACGGATAAAAAACATGAAGCTCTTTCCCGCGGGACGCCAGCAGCTCCGCAATCCCGCTGCGCATGCAATATATGCTATGGCAGTGCATCCCCAGCAGGAACGCCTCTTCGGCGGTCAGTTCTATGTAATGCGTACCCGATACGGTATTTTCCCTATCCTGTACACAGGAGAGGATTATAAATCCCTCTTCCCGCAGCTCTTTCGCTTTCTTCTTCCATACGCGATTGGAAATCCGCTGTAACGTAATGGATTCCGGAAAGAACAGTATCATTTTTTCCAGGTTGCCGAACCGCTCCGCCCTTCTTCTCAATGCGTCCGGAAGCGGCGCGGCCTGAGAGGGGAGCCTGTAAACACAATCCTGCCGCAGTCCATAATACTCCAGCAGCCACGGATAATAAGGAACGGTGGAATACTGGAAGCGAATCGGATTGTAATAGTTTACGGATTCCGGATGCGCAAAGGGATGCGTGACATAAATCCGCCCTTTTTCCGGATCGGGGCACCGCGTACCCAGCGCCTCCAGCTTTACGTTTTGCAGATCAACACAAAGTACGTCCTGAATCCCGTAAAGCTTCGGAATAAACTGCTGTTCTTCTCTTACCAGCAGGACAACCTCCCCGCGGAGTACCTTTTCCAACTCTGGTTTCACAGCGCAGATCATCATGGTGTGCCCTAAGCCGCCGTTGCAAAGATAATAATATTTTTCTTCCGACAGCTTCTGCTCACAGACAAGCAGAAGGTTGTCCTGACCGCCGGTAAGCTCGTCCGGAGTTAACATCCGCCTTTTATAATATTCCGCAGAACGGATTAACGGCGTTTCACTGTTCTCAAACAGCTGCAGACGGAAGCCGATTTGAAGCATGCAGTCAGAAAATATTTTTTCAGCAATCAGATTGTTTGTCTGCCGGTTAAAGTCAATCGCGCCCTGCAAAAAATCATTCAGAAAAGTAACCGGCGATTTCCCAGAGCAGACGCCTTTGCCCGTGCGCACATAAGCGCTCATCGGCATATCAATATAATAATAATCGCCCTGAAGCATCAGATAATAAAACTGTGAAAAATCGAAAAGAAAGGCTTCCTTATATTTCACCTCGTCCAATTTCATCGCCGACGACCGGATCATCCGCGCAGAACCGTAGGGGATATACCCCCCCGTTTTCACAGAAACAAAATCTTTATACGTAAAAATAGATTTCTTTTTTAGAAGGTCTGCGGTCATTGCAGTAGAACCCTCTTCGTACTCCCGAAAGGACTCCCCCTCAGAGAACAAATAGGTATCATGCCCGCAAAAACTACACTCCGGATGTCTTTCCAACGCCTGGATTTGCAGCTCAATTTTTTTGGGATTGCAGTAAAAGTCGTCTCCTTCCAGCAGCACGCAATACGGCGTATCGACAGAAGAAAATGCATTCCAGTAATTGGTCTGCGCGCCCTGGTTTTCTTCTGCAATGTATGGATAAATAAGATCCGGGTATTTTTTGGCATACTGGTATATCACATCTTTGGTGCCGTCTTGAGAGCCGTCATCAAATGCATGAATTTTATATCTATATTTTGAATCCTGCTCTAAAATAGAATCCAATGCACGTGCAATTGTTCTCTGATGGTTGTATGAAATCAGCAGTATGGTGCACATCAATTGATTCTGCATGTCCTCTCCCCTTCACTCAGGTAATATAATTTGTTCATCAATGTCCGCGCCCGGAAACATCGCATTCATTTCATAAAGGAAAAAAGTATTGTGGCGGGGATAAAAGACATGCAGCCCCGGCCCCTTTTCCGAAATCAAATCACAGAGCCCACTTCGCACCGAATACGCCGAATGGCATTTCATACAAAGCGCGACTGCATCGGAAGAAGCCATCTCAACATAATGCGTACCTGAAACCGTATTTTCCGGATTTATAACGTTTGAAACAACTGTAAGCCCCTTCTGATAAAGCCTGTCTGCAAGCTCCTTCCAAAAATAAGATGGAAGCGGCGGCACCGAAACCGCTTCCGGGCTTAACACCGCAATCCGGTTCAACGGAGCCAGCTGCGCACACCTGTCCGCCACTGGCTTGCGAAGTTCAGGATAATGTAACGGGTATCTCAGCCGACAATACTCTTCAATCCCCAGGAACTGTTTGAACCATGTCAAGAAGCGGATCGTCGAGGTATAATCATATACTGGCTTAAAAAATTCCCATAATTCCGGATGTTTGCACGGATGGGCGGCATAAATCATTCCTTTTTTGGGAACCGGATCCGAATGTTTTTCAAGAAAGCTAGCTGAAATGTCTTTTCCAATGACCCACGCATCTGTAATATCGTACATAGGGGGTACGAACGCATGGGTCGGCTTTACAATCAGACGGATTGGCGCCTGATATTTCAGCTCAAGCGCATACATATAGCCACATGTCAGCATCGTGTCACCCAAGCCGGCGCAGCATTCAAAATAATAGGTATTTCTATCCAACATTTGTTCCTGTGGAATAAAAATCACACCTTATACCCTCCAGTCCAGCAGTACTTCGATTCCGTCTACATCAAAAACCGGAATCTGAAAGCAGTCATGGACCGCCTTTCGTTCTGCAAAAGAATTATCAATAAAAATCGCACCCTCCGGCTGGATACAATCTGTTTTTCTTTGGTCAAAGGAGATGGAGCGAATCTCTGTAAACAGCTCTGCCGCAATACAGCATTTGTGCAGGTATGCTTCCGCGCTTTCTTCATGGTCAAACGCATGCCGGGTCAGCAGCGTGACCGGCACCCCCTGATTTTGGCACTGGTAAACAAACCGGATCGCATTCAGACACACCTTTCCATCCACCGTCAGGGTATCGTCCAAATCCAAATAAACCTTTTTATATGCGTAATCCATTCGATAACGGGCAATCAGGGTGCGGTCTGCCGTAACCCGGTAATCATTGCAGAAAACGCTGATCTCCCGCCCGACCGCCGTGTAAACACTCAGCAGCGGCAGATTGACCCCCCGGGCGCGGGTGAGGCACATCGTGCCGGAACATCTGGTCGAAATCTCCATCAGTTTCAGCGCTCCGTCCGCAGCTTTTCGGATCTGGAAATACCAGAGCCCCAAAAAGTGGAGCCTAGCATTAATCGTTTCGGCAATCGCCCGAATTTCGTCAGTGAGCGGCTCACTGGAACCGTTCACTGTCATCCCCGCAAGGATGCGTTTGCGCGATCTCGGGTAAGCGCCGCGCAGCTTGCCGTCTCGGTCCGTAATGCAGTCGACCGTAAATTCTTCCCCAGGAAGGTATTCACAGATCACCATCTCCGCCCAATCCACATGGCTCGGGATATCCTCCGGGCCATTCAGAAGGAATGCGCCGACCGCCCCCTGTCCCTCTCGCGGTTTCACGAAAACGGGATACCGGGAAACCTCCGTATCAATACGGGGACAAAAACTGCAGTCCTGGAACAGCGCAAAGGTCTTCTGTTTATCCCGGCATATCCCTGAAGTCCGCGCGTCCGCCACAATGACCTTTGCATGGATCTCCGGCTGGTGATTTGACAGAAATTCCGCCACCGTATCATGGGTAGGAAAAATCACGTCAATTTCCTTCTCCGCAATCAGCCGGTTCAGCGCGTCCATGAATGCCGGATCTGAAATCACCGGAAGGCCCGCGGTATAATCCCGAAACACGTATCCTCCATGACGGTCATACGAGGACGCGCCGTACAGGCGAATATTGACACAGGCAGACAATGCGTCGTGCAGCTCAACGGCGTTGACCTCCCCGGCCGGAAAAACCAAAACCCCTATTTTATCATTTCGTGTCACAAACGTTCTCCTTACATTACAGATTTCTGAGGATGCATTCTGAAATCCGGCGCATCTCATAACTTCCATATCGCTGGTCAATCGGAAGCGGCAGCAGGCAGCGCTCCATATATTTGCCGGTATCCGGATCCATCTGCCCATTCCAGAATGTTGGAACAAAGATATTTTCCGCAATCAATTTTTCCCGAAGCCCCTCTTTGCGGCAGAGAAACGGATATGCCATCGGCACATCGGTCCCCCCGATTGCCCCGCGCCATTCATTGATACCGCCAAGCGCCGCCTGAAGCGCCATATAGTTGGAGCGGCGGATTTCCGCGCAGCGGTTGTACGCAATGCCTCGCAGCAACGTTTGCGTCAATTTCGACATCACCTTCACCGGCTCCCCACACAGACGATTTTCGTTTTGAAGGAACGCCGGATAACCAGGCTGCGGCCCCAGCTCTATCCGCGTGAGAAGGTGGGAAACGCGGCCTGCCGAGGTATCCTCATCCAAGCCCTCCAATGCAGCTCCCGACGCAAAAAGATACGCCCCATCCGGAACGCCAAAAAACTTCCTTGCGGAATTAAAGCTTGCAAACCCTATCGGTATACTGAAAAAGCTTTGTGAACCGTCCGTGATCAGCCGCGGGTATTTTTGTGCGAGCCGGCTGGCATTTTCCGTACACACGCCCAGATAATTCGTATATAAAATATATGCCTCCCTCGGGAATTCGGAAACCGGCATCAGATCCCGGTCTACCGAATAATATTCCATTTCACAGCGTTCCGACCGAACCGCATCCCACACAACGGGACAGGTATACCGAGGCGCATATAGCTTGCGGATATGGAATGTCCGAATCAGATGCCGCAGGCAATTCCTCGCAGTGTTGATCCGAAGCGCATCCTGCCAGTATTCCGTCCCATCAAATGTTTCCAGTTCAAAATAGCCCCCGATTGGCCGTGCCGGTTCCCTCATGATCTATCCTCTTTCTCTTTCATCTCCTGCCGGAAGGCGCGCCACTCCCGCAGCATCTTTCTGCAGCAGTCCAACGAATCGGCAGACCCAAAACAGATCGCCTTTGCAAACGTCCGCAGAAGCAGCCTGGCCCGGAAGCCATTGAAATGAATATGAAGCCCTTTTTCCTTCCGAAGATACGCTTCCAACCGGTTCGTTATTTTCAGATCTGTCAGCTTCCCATACGGGTCAGAGACGAATGCGGAGGCGGTCAGGTTGCCGCCGCCCTTTTCCAGGACCTGCCGGTAGCAGGCCATATCGTCTTCCAGCCTTGCAATCTTCCCTTTGCTGGCCAGCAGCATTGCAATTGTCCGATCTGCAATATGCCGATGCACGCTCTGAACTAGGTTGACGGCAGACGGATCGTCTGCAAAAATGTTTCTGTACACCATCGAGACAGGATGCCCGGGGAGGTAAATGCCTCTAAAATCAGAGAGTACAAACACCGGTTTATTCCGGATCCATGGAAGCGACTGCTTTTGGTGGGGGACGCCGTTTTTATCTACCAGCGTGATTTCGTGCGTACATCCGATATATTCCGGATACTTCTCAAGAAAATCAATCTGTTTCTGAAGCTTCTGCGGATCCGTCCAGTAATCATCCCCCTCACAGCTGGCAATATATTCCCCCTTCGCGCAGCGCAGCAGCGCCGCCAGATTGGCGCTCCCGCCCATGTTGGATTGGCGCGTATAAACGTGCAGCCGCCCGTCCTGCTGGAACGCCGAAATTGCCGATGCAGTCCGGTCTGCGGAAGCGTCGTCCCCAACAAGAACCTCATACGGAAAAGTAGTCCTTTGCGATAATACGCTGTCCAGCGCCTGACGGATATATTTTTCGTGATTGTACGTCAGCATGATCACGCTGACTTTTATGTGCCCCCCCATCAATACGCCATAGAAGCATCATCCCAGCCAATCTCCAACTGTTCCTGCTCTAAAAGCCGCTCATGCGCCTGATCCACCAAAAGGCTGATATTGCTTTCCAGACTCGCGCGGGTAGATTGATAAAGCCTTTGCAGGCAGCGAGTGCTCCCCTTGTTTTCCGCCACATTTGCCGCCGGACAGATCGCACGGATCATCCGCGTGACATAGGCCCGATTCATCGCCCGGCCATCTCTTGTCAGAAAAATAGGGCCCGACTCCAATCCTTTCCGTTCCGCAAAAGCGAGCAGTTCTTTTTGCAGGACCTCCGGCAAGCGGACAATATGTTTTGAACGCTTCAGATCTACGATCATCTTGCCCGACCGGATCGTTTCTACCGTAAGCTTAGGAAGCTCCCGCACACTCAGCTCGACCGTCCCAAACAGTTTGATAAGCAGGTATACACGATCCTTGCCAAGCCTTCGCGCGGTCTCCAGCAAACGCAGATACTCTGCTCTGTTCAGTTCGGGCTGCGCTTCGATTACCGGTTTCAATCGATCGGGAAGCTGGTATTCACGCCGGCCAATAAAGTCCAGGTACACATTGGTAACGGACAAATATGCGTTGACCGTTGTATTCATATAGCCGCTTTCGAGAAGCACCTCACGCCATTTCTCCAGCGTTCCATAACGGATGGTCTTATCTTCTGGCAAATAGCGGTAAAGATCCTCCAACTGTTTCCTATATCGGGAAACTGTAAGATCCGAAATTTCTCGGCGGCGGCAACTGTCCAAAAATTGCGACAAGCTTTCTTGGGATACAAATACGCCTGAATCGTTTTCGTCTCTCTGCGGCTTCAGCCGCTCAAATTGGTACGCGCCGCGAAGGCTCTGTTTTGTATAGTTCATACCGAGTTCCTCCTCTCCCAAACGATCCCTGCGAAGCATATGTAACCATTCATAAAGCAGGTTGCAATATTTTTTTGTTTTTTAGGTGTTATGGTGTAATAATACATAATTATTAAAATTTTTTTGCACTAAATTTAGATCAATAGCTTGCAATCCACAATATCTTGTGGTAAACTAACTACAAGTTTTATGAAATGTTACAAACAACCCCCTTGCATGTAGTATGATGAAGATACTACATAACAAGGGGGCTATCCATATTATGGCAGCTACAGAACCGATCCGGGACAAACGGCAACTCAGGAACCTCGCAAATTACTTCTTGGAAAGAGGACAGCTGCGCAACTATGCGCTGATTATCATGGGAAGCTGCACCGCACTTCGCATCAGCGATCTGCTTCGGCTCAAGTGGTCGGATGTGTACGACGAAAAGCGGCAGGCATTCTGCCTACATGTTTCATTAACCGAAAAGAAAACCGGCAAACCCAAAACCATCGCGCTCAACAAGCAGGCAGTCGCCGCATTGGCCATCTATTTTCCACACCGGCGTGGAACGTTCATTTTTGCAAGCAACCGCAAGGATGACCGCGCCATTTCCCGCGTGCAAGCCTGGCGAATTATCCATGCAGCGGCCATTGCGGTCAATATTGCAGGGAAAATCGGCTGTCACAGCCTCCGGAAGACCTGGGGGTACCATGCGTGGACGAGCAAAACGGTATCCCCTGTCGTGATTATGGATATTTACAATCACAGCAGCTACGAAGTAACACGCCGTTATCTCGGCGTTGCGCAGGATGACCTGGATCAAGCATATTTGCGTATGGAGTTATTTTAGGTCCTGTCTGCAGATGCCCAAACCGCACAAACAAAAGCCCTTTTGCCGGCGCTCTTCTCGCAGCACATCCCCGATTCCCGCGTCAAACCGGTCTTCTCCGAATCCAAGCCCCTCCTATTTCCGCTGTTAACGATGGAGATAGGAGCGCGAAGCGCGCCTGCATCCCGCCTACCTGTGAAAACTGCAAAACCGCTTTTCCGCCCTGCCAGCGCAGGCCGTTTTCCCATGTATCCTGTGGGAAAGCCAGCGAAAACCGTTTGCTGTCACAGACGGCAAACGCCTGTGAACAGCTTTGACGGCGCTATCCGCAATTTCAGCGTCCCATGCGCTTACCGGAATCTGGAGCAGATGTCCGTCCTTACGCCAATACAACGCATAAAAGCGCTGTTTTACGGTTGATTAGGCGCCGTTTGAAAAATGAAAATATGCACAATGGCGAGGAATTTTTTCGCCAGACAAACACAATTTTTCGCAGG
>CANPPM010000082.1 GCA_947575935.1 uncultured Butyricicoccus sp.
ACCCTCCGGCGAATTGCCGTGGGACCGCTTTCCCTGCCGCCCGGACTGCCCACAGGGCAGTGCCGCCCGCTGACCACAGAGGAGCTTCATGAACTTTTTCGGGCCGTAGGGGACGCCGAGCATCAGGGTTAGCCCGTTGTTTTTGGCACGGATTGGGCTGCGAAAGGGTCACAGAAAATTTTCACAAAAAAATTGAAAAATTTTTGTACAAAAATGATGGAGAGTGTGATATAATAACATAAATTGCATCAGAAATCTTTTACCCATTTGTACACAATGCAAGAGGGTGGTCAGGGCTTCCGTTGGTTGGAAGATTGGGCATCGCGGCAAAAACGACAGACGTTTTACGATGACCTCCGTAAAACCCCGAGCGAGAGCAAATAGAGAAAGGTGATATTGAGATGGCTTCAAGATTGTTTCAGTCGATTATCCTGCAAATGAAAGACACCGTAGACCGCACCATTGGCATTGTTGATGCGACGGGCGCGGTTATCGCCTGCACAGATCTGCCGCGCATCGGAGAAATGCGGGAGGATGCTGTAACCGAGCTTGGTTTCGCCGGGGAAATGATCCGGTTCGGTGGATACACCTATCGTTCGGTCTCGGACCGCTCCACTCGTTTTGAATATGCTGTATTTGTACAGGGCGAGGATGAATTGGCCCGTTCGGTCTGTTCGGTTGTTGCGGTGGCTACGAACAATATCAAGACCCTCTATGATGAAAAGCATGATAAGGCAACCTTTGTGAAGAATATCATTCTTGATAATATTTTGCCCGGCGATATCTACATTAAATCCCGTGAGCTTCATTTTGGTTCGGATGTACCGCGCGTGGTCTTTTTGATCCGCCAGCTGGAGCGTGCTGACGTCGCATCTATCGATGTTGTTTCCGGTCTGTTCCCGGACAAGCAAAAAGATTTTGTGCTGCATATCTCGGAAACCGATATTGTATTGGTCAAGGAGGTCAAGCCTGGCAGTGAGATTCGCGATCTGACCAAGATTGCCAAATCGGTAGAGGAGGCGCTTTCTTCTGAACTGATGGTCAAAAACATTATTGGCATTGGCTCGATTTCAACACAGATGAAGGACATTGCCGCTTCGTTTAAAGAGGCGCAGGTGGCTATTGATGTCGGAGGTGTTTTTGATACAGAGAAATCGATTATTTCTTTTGAAAATTTGGGGATTGGTCGTTTGATTTATCAGTTACCGACTACGCTGTGTCAGATGTTCCTGACCGAAATTTTCAAGCGCGGATCGATTGATTCCCTTGATCAAGAAACGCTCTTTACCATTCAGAAATTTTTTGAAAATAACCTGAACGTTTCTGAAACATCCAGAAAGCTCTTTGTGCACCGTAATACATTGGTTTATCGGTTGGAAAAGATTAAAAAGCTTACGGGCTTGGATCTGCGTGAATTCGATCATGCGATTGTTTTTAAGGTCGCGCTGATGGTGCGTAAGTATCTCGCCAGCCGTGAGGAGGGCTCGCTTTAAAATGGATGTAGAGGACGCAGGCAGGCTGCCGGATGCAGTGAGGCATAAGACGGCTGAGCGTTTACCGGCATTTTTGCAGATCGTATGAACCCTTCCCGTGCACAGCGGCAGGCTGTACGCGGCGGGATTTTAGTTCCCATTCCCAAATTTCATCAAAACTCGGCAGATGATTTTGATGAGGCGCAGGAGCGCCAAAGGAGGCATTGTAACCGTGATCAGAATGAGCGACGTCAGCATGGTGTACGATAACGGCACACGGGCCGTACATAAGGCGACGCTCCGGATTGATGAGGGTGAGTTTGTTTTTTTAACTGGCTCGTCCGGTTCCGGTAAGTCGACGCTTATTAAATTGCTGACCGGCGAGATTCGCCCGACCTCGGGACGTATCGTCGTTAATAACTATAACATCGGCAATATCAAAAAACGAGAAATCCCGTATCTGCGACGTACTTTGGGCGTGGTTTTTCAGGATTTTCGTTTGATTCCAGACAAATCGGTTTATGAAAATGTCGCGTTTGCCATGCGGGCGATCGGCGCCCGAAACCGGGCTATCCGCAAGCGCGTACGCTATGTATTGGATCTTGTTGGGCTGAATGAAAAAATGGATGTCCGGCCGCAGGAGCTTTCCGGCGGTGAGCAGCAGCGAGTTGCTATTGCGCGTGCTCTAGTCAACAATCCGCGGCTTATTATTGCAGATGAGCCGACCGGCAACCTCGACCCAGCGCGCTCGCTGGAGTTGATGACCCTTTTTGAAAAGATCAACGAGCTGGGCACGACGATTCTCATCGTTACCCATGAGAAAGAGCTGGTTGATAAGTTCGAAAAACGTGTAATTGTCATCAACAATGGCGAGATTATCAGTGACCAAACAGGTGGGTATTACGAATATGAAGAATCGTATGAGCTTTAGTTATTTTCTGAAGGAGGGTGTGCGCAGCATTTTCCAGCATGGCTTTATGAGTTTTGCTACCGTTAGCATTATTCTGGCATGCCTGCTGATGACTGGCAGCGTAACCTTGCTCTCCTTCAATATCAATCTGGCGATCGAAGAGCTTCAGTCGCAGAGCGAAATCATTGTTTGGGTGGACGAGAACTACACCGGTGAACAGGCGCGCGGGATGGAACGCGAGTTGTTGGCAATTGAGAACGTCGCGTCCGTTGTCTACGAATCTAAGGATACGGCGCTTGAGAAATTCCGGGAGCAGCTGGGCGAGGATTCGAATTATTTGGATGATTTTGATTCGGCGCATAACCCGTTGCGCGACGCCTACCATATTACGTTGGAGGATGTTTCCTTGGTGCGGCAGACCCGCAGCCAGATTCGACAGCTGGAGGGGGTGGCAGATACCTCATCCAGTGAGGATACGATTGCTACATTACTGCGCGTACAGCGTGTGTGTCAGGTTGTTTCAATTGTGCTGGTTGTAGCGTTGGGGGCAATTTCAATTTTCATCATTTCTAATACTGTCAAACTGGCGATGTTTTCGCGGCGTGATGAGATTGCCATCATGAAAATGGTGGGCGCCACTAACTGGTTTATCCGTTGGCCGTTTGTAATTGAGGGCCTATTGCTAGGGCTAGTTGGCGGTGGTTTGGCATTTTTTGCGCAGTGGGGCGTTTATTTAGAGCTGCATCAGATGATTACCAGTATTTTGCCCGCCTTTGGAATGGTAGAGTTTGAATTGGTTCGTCCCTATATATTGGCAATTTTCTTGGGGGTGGGCGTGATCGTTGGTATCGGCGGTTCGACGCTGTCTATGCGGCGTTTTCTGGATGTATAAATACCGGTGTATGGAGGACTCGATAAATGGGTTAATCCCCCTTTTTAAAGAGCGTCTAGGGCTTGTTTGAAAAATGTCAATACGCCCAAACAACGGTTCTTTTTCCGCTATACTTCCCCAATTTTTCTTGAAATACATCCAGTATTCCTGCGAAAAATTGTGTTTGTCTGGCGAAAAAATTCCTCGCCATTGTGCATATTTCCATTTTTCAAACGGCGCCTAATGACTGTGTGATGAAAAATGTTCCGTTAGGCAGCGTTTTTTCGGAAATGGGTAAGTGCTTAAAATTTGCAGCGATTTTTGAAAGGAGTCTTTTTTCATGTTATCTCAAAAGGCTGTCAAGCGTGTCGCCGCGCTCATTGCGGCAGTGCTTGTGGGCTCAATGTTGTTTTCCTTGCTGGCAGGAGGCCTTGCTACGGCGGGGGCAGCAACTACTTCTCAGCTGAAGCAGCAGCTCTCCCAGATTGAGAGTCAGCAAAAAAAGGTTAAGGAAGAGATTGCAGCGCTCAATCAGCAGGTTGAGGCGGTGTCAGAAAAAAAGGCCAAGCTTGAAGAGCAGATGGTGCTGACTGAGGATGAGATCACTGCAGTAGAGGGGATCATTGAGGAGCTTGAGGGCGAGATCAAGACGACCCAGCAGCAGCTTGTTGAGGCACAGATCCGCCTGGACGACATGCAGGTAACTTTTGAGAAACGGATTCGCAATATGTATGAGCAGGGGGGCGACACCAGCTATTTGGACGTAGTACTTGGCTCAGATTCATTCAGTACAATGATCGAGTATATGGAATATGTCTCTCGTATCATGGATTATGATAAGCGGTTGTTGGAAGAGTACGAGGCTGCCAAAAATGCGGTTGCCGCTGCCAAAGCTAAATTGGAATCTGATAAAGCTGAACAGGAGAATTATAAAGGCACGCTTGAGGTAAAATACGATGAGCTGGACGAGCAGCGCGCTGCACAGCAAAAACTGCAGGATCAGCTGGAAGCCGATGTGGAATTGAAAGAACGCGAAAGCAAAAAGATGGAAAGTGAGAAGGCGTCTATCAACGCTGAGATTGCTGAAATGAGCCGTAAAGCAGCAGCAGCAGCCGCAGCGGCAAAGCAGAAAGGTGTTACGAGCAGCAGCGGTGTGCCGTACAGCGGAAAATTCAGTTGGCCTCTGCCGTCGCGTGGTACGCTGACCAGTGCGTATGGCTGGCGCAATCTTTGGGGCAGCAGGAATTTCCATTCTGGTACTGATATTGCGATGCCGACTGGTACAACGATTATGGCGGCGGCGCCCGGCACGATTGCAAAAAGCGGGATGTATAATTCTTATGGCAATTATGTGGTTGTGGATCATGGCGGTGGTGTAATGACTGGCTATGCGCATATGTCCCGCCGCAGTGTTTCCGTTGGGCAGTCGGTATCTACCGGGCAAAAATTAGGAGAAGTTGGTTCGACAGGCAATTCTTCAGGACCACATCTACATTTTCAGGTATTTATTAACGGTTCGACGACTGACCCGATGAAGTATTTCAGCTGAGTACATATTCCTGAGTTGCTTTTGCTTGCTGAAATGGAGTGAGAAAATGCCTGAAAAATATGAGTTTGACGCTGAAATCTGCGAAGTGAAGGATCGCGGCGGGGCATATATTGTTTTCCCGTGGGACATCAGGAAAGAATTTGGCGCCGGACGGGTAAGAGTTAGCGTTTTATTCGATGGCATTGCTTACGATGGCAGTATTGTTAATATGGGCGTCAAGGACGCATCGGGCAATACCTGCTATATAATCGGCATTTTAAAATCGATTCGAAAAGAGTTGGGAAAAGCCAATGGAGATGTTGTTCACGTGGTTGTTAGGCGAAGATAGGCCGGATTTGGGAATTTTTGAGATGATGTAAACAGAATCGACAGCGGGGGAGGACAAGAATTCTTCCCCGCTTTTGATATGAGACAAGAGAAATGCAAGTGCATCAGAGTGCCGCAGACGGCATATGATGGAAGCAGGCATTTGGGGGAGGTACATAACTTGATGGATGATTGCGGGAGAACAGCAGTGCGGCGGGGGATCGTGATTGGCGCATTGGGGATGCTGTTGCTTTGTCTGTTGGCGGGATGGCGGTTGTTGCCTGGCTATGCAAATTATTGCAAGACGATGCTCAAATTGGGACAGATTATGGATACCGTTGACCGGGAATTTGTCGGTGACTTTGATGCGGAACAGTTGGGGGATTGGGCGGCTTATGGCATGCTGCAGGCGCTGAACGATCGTTACAGTATGTATTTGCCTGCGGAGTCCGTGGCTGAACATGAGGCAAATAAATATGGTGAAACGTTTGGTGTGGGTGTCCAGTGCATTTGGGATGATGAGAGACAGGGCGCGCGTGTGTATCGCGTACTAGACGGTTCCTCAGCGCTTGAACAGGGGATCCGTCCAGGAGATTGGATCACTGCGGCAGATGGTGTCCTTGCGGCAGAAAATGGTTACGATGCAATGATTGCGGCGATTCGCGGCGCGGAGGGTACACAGGTACATGTGACCGTGCAGCGGGAAAGCATGTCTGAATCCCTATCTTTGCTGTTGGAGCGGAGGCGGCTGACTCAGCTGATGGCAGAGGGAGAAATGTTGGAGAACCGGATAGGCTTGATTCGGCTTTTCAGCTTTCATCAAGGGGCTGCGGCGCAGTTTCGAGCGGCCTATGAGACGTTGCAGTCTCAGGGAATAGAAAAACTGATTATAGATGTACGGCATAATAGCGGTGGGTTGGTAACAGAAATGTCTGAAATTGCGGATATTTTTCTGCCTCAGTGTGATATCATGGTTTTGCGTCGCAAGAACGGGCAGGAGGAGCGACGTATGTCCGATGCGGCGCAGGATGAAATTCCGCTGGCAGTGTTGGTGGATGAGCAGTCTTATTCTGCGGCCGAATTCTTTGCGGCGCTGATGCAGGAATATGGGCGTGCAGTGACGGCAGGAGCTCAGACAACGGGGAAAGAACGGGCGCAAAATACGTATCATTTGGCTGACGGTTCTGCTATTGTACTGTCAGATCAGCAGTATCTGACCCCGGCAGAACGGGCATTGGGTGAAACCGGCATGACGCCCGACATATTAGCAGCTCTGCCGCAAGGGGCAAATTTCTATTTTCTCGGCACTGCAGAGGATACGCAGCTGCAGGCAGCGGTAAAAGCATTGTCAGATTGATCAGCGGTTTGTAGGGGTTTTGGCGAAAATACGGAGAGAACAGCACCTTTGAAATGGTGAAATTGTGAAAAATCCGTAAAAGAACTCCGACCGCCTTGACATTGGCGGCCGGAGTTTTTATAATAAGGGGTAATGTAATATGGAAAAGAAGGGTTTCAAATGGCGAAAGAATTTAAATTGACGCAGGAGAGCCTCGACAAACTGGTCGATGAGCTGGAATATCTGAAAACCGTAAGGGAGAAGGAAGTTGCCGAACAGATTAAGGAAGCACGTTCTTTTGGCGACTTGTCGGAAAACTCGGAATATGATGAGGCAAAGAACGAACAAGGGAAGCTGTATTCACGTATTGCGGAGATAGAGAACATCATTGCACATGCGGTGGTGATTACCGATGATCTGTATGCAGCGGATGAGGTTTCTCCGGGCTGCCGGTTTACGGTGGAGGATCTTGAGTTTGGCGACGTAGAGGAGTATCATTTTGTAGGTTCTCAAGAAGCAGATCCAATGAATGGAAAAATTTCGGATGAATCTCCGTTTGGCAAGGCGATGCTGGGCAAAAAAATCGGCACGGTTGTAGAGGTTGAAGCGCCTTCGGGGATTATTCAGTATAAGATTGTTGATTTGAAAAAGTAGATCTGTTTGAGAAAGTGGGAAAAGCTGAAAGGTCTGTACTATAGATTTGAAACAGATCCGCCAGCAGGATAAAGAGAAGGATTTTAATACCGAAAGGTGATATTATGGCAGAAGAAATCAAAAATAACCGTCAAGAGGAGGCAGATCTGAACGAACTGCTGCGCATTCGTCGGGACAAGCTTGCGGAATTGCAGGCAGCGGGTACGGATCCTTTTGAACAGGTCCGGTTTGACCGTACGCATCATACGACGGATATCACGGAAAAGTTTGAGGAGCTGGAGGGGCAGATTGTGCGGCTGGCCGGGCGTATGATGTCAAAGCGCATCATGGGCAAGCTGACCTTTGCTGATCTGTCAGACCGCTACGGTAGGCTGCAGCTGTGTGTTAAGCGCGACTTGCTGGGCGTCGAGCCATATAAGGCGTTTAAAAAATTTGATATTGGCGATTTGATCGGCGTCGAGGGCGAGGTGTTCCGTACCCAGAAGGGGGAAATTTCCGTACGCGTCAGCGAGCTGGTGTTGCTGTCGAAAAATTTGATTCCGCTGCCTGAAAAGTGGCATGGACTGAAGGATACCGATACCCGTTACCGTCAACGCTACGTTGACCTGATGATCAATCCGGAAGTACGTGAGACTTTTGAAAAGCGTTCGGCAATTGTGCGCGAGATTCGCAGGTTTATGGATGGCCGCGGCTTTATGGAGGTCGAGACCCCCTGTCTGAATACGATTGCTGGCGGCGCGGCGGCGCGGCCCTTTATTACACACCACAATGCGCTTGATATTGATATGTATTTACGCATTGCAACGGAACTGCATTTGAAACGGCTGATTGTAGGCGGTTTTGAGCAGGTATATGAAATTGGACGGATTTTCCGCAATGAAGGAATGGATACAAAGCATAATCCGGAATTTACTACCATTGAACTTTATCAGGCGTATACCGATTATCATGGCATGATGGATATTACGGAGGACATGGTTGTCCATGTTTGTGAGCATGTGCTGGGTACGACTCGAGTGACTTACCAGGGGACAGAACTTGATTTCGCCAAAGGGTGGAAGCGTATGACGATGGCAGAAGCAGTCCTGGAATACGCTGGCCTCGATTTTATGGCGATGGATGGTGCGCAGGCGCTGGAGGCGGTTCAGGCCAAGGGTATCGAGATCGAGAAGGGAAAGGACAGCTGGGGGGATTTGCTTGCACAGTGTTATGATGAGTATGTGGAGTCAAATCTGATTCAGCCGACGTTTATTACTGATTATCCGGTTGAAATTTCTCCATTAGCCAAGAGGAAACCGTCAGATCCGCGGTTGACAGAGCGGTTTGAATGTTTTGTTTACGGTCGTGAGCTTTGCAATGCCTTCTCCGAGCTGAATGATCCAATTGATCAGCGCGGCCGGTTTGAGCGTCAGGCCGCCCTGCGTGCTGCAGGCGATGATGAAGCCAATATGATGGACGAGGATTTTTTGACTGCGCTGGAATACGGTATGCCACCGACAGGCGGCATGGGCATGGGAATTGATCGATTGGTCATGTTTTTGACAGATAGCCCATCGATTCGGGATGTGCTGCTTTTCCCCACAATGCGCCCTTTGGATATTTAGGCCGATCGCTTGCATGAATTTTAGGTGGGAAAGCCTTTTCGCAAAACAAAAGAAAAACAGCAGTTTTGAGGTTGTGAGCAAAGCTGCTGTTTTTTCTTGTTTTTTCCTTGTATGCAAAAAGCAAGAAAAAACGGACAAAAGGCATATGCCTTTTGTCCGTTTTCTGTATCCTGTATGGTAGTTGTGGAATCCCGGCTTTGGAGACCGGTATGGCGCGCAAGATTATTTCCGTTTCTGATTGCTCACAATCAAACCTTTTCAGCAATCTTGGCAGCTTTGCCGACACGCCCGCGCAGATAATACAGCTTCGCACGGCGAACTCTACCATGGCGAATAACCTCAAACTTTGCGACGTTCGGGGAATGTACCAGGAAGGTCTTTTCGACGCCTACGCCATAAGAAATGCGGCGAACAGTGACTGTCTTGTTAATGCCAGAATGCTTCATTGCGATGATAATACCCTCAAAAACCTGGATACGCTCGCGGTTACCCTCTTTGATCTTGGCATGTACCTTGACGGTATCACCGATCTTAAGTTCAGGAAGATCACTTTTGAGGTGCTGCTCAGACAGAACTTTTACTAAATCCATTGTTCAATATTCCTTTCTTACTGGGCATTCATTCTCTGCATTCCTACACAGACAGCGGAATACCCGTTATCGGCTCTTATTTTAACATATCTGAGTGGTGATTGCAATAGAGAGAGGAGGAGCAGTGACAGCCTTTGGGCATGGTCTGGAAGATTTGTTTTTTCAAATGGAAAAAGGCGAGGCTTTATGGACGGGCAATCGCTGAAACGGATTTTATATCTTTACGCAGGGGCCTGCAGGCCATATCCATCCGGGGATTACTTCTAGAAAAAATATGGTGCTTTTTGATTCCATGCGGGCCTGCCGGGCATGTATTTGTTGAGCCTGCCGGGCATGTATTTGTTGAGCCTGCCGGGATGTAAAAAAGTGTTCGTAAAATTTTACGGCATATTTACAAAAATTCTGGAAAACCCTTTGCAATCTGCGCAGGGATACGGTAGAATATAGGAAGAGTATCCCGAAGGGACCACCGAGAGCGAACAGGAGGGTAATCAAGAAAATGGAGAGGCAGTATAAAAGGGTACTGATTAAGATCAGCGGCGAGGCGCTGGCGGGTGACCGGCACTTCGGGTTGAATTTTGATGTGATTGGCCCAGTGTGCGACGTGCTTAAGCGCTGTGTGGATATTGGATGTGAGGTCGGGCTTGTAGTAGGCGGCGGCAACTTTTGGCGTGGCGTCAAGGACGGCGGCGGCAAAATGGAGCGCACCCGCGCCGACCAGATGGGAATGCTGGGCACGGTGATGAACGCTCTGGCGGTTTCCGATGTGATCGGGCAGCTGGGCGTAGAGTCCCGGGTGCTGACCGCCATCGACATGAGCCCCGTGGCCGAGCCCTACAGCCGGGCCAGGGCGCTGGAGCACCTGGAGGCGGGCCGCGTGGTCATCTTCGGCTGCGGCAC
>CANPPM010000083.1 GCA_947575935.1 uncultured Butyricicoccus sp.
ATGACCGCCATATGGTATACCGCCTCGGCATTACAGCCGCGCGACAGATCATTAATCGGCGCGTTCAGCCCTAACAAGATGGGGCCGTACGCGTCATAACCGCCCAACCGCTGTGCGATCTTATAACCAATGTTCCCAGCGTTGATATCTGGGAAAATGAAGGTATTCGCGTACCCCGCTACCGGTAATCCACGACATTTGGTCTGCGCGACCTCGGGCGATACGGCAGCGTCAAACTGCAATTCGCCCTCAATCGCTAGATCGGGACGCGCCGCCTTGGCTTTCTCCGCCGCCTGCCGCACCTTATCCACATCTTCGCCCTTGCCCGAACCCTTCGTCGAGTAGGACAGGAACGCAATCTGCGGGTCGATACCGAAGCGCTTGGCACATTCCGCCGTTTCGACGGCAATCTCAGCCAGCTGGCCGGCATCTGGCTTAATATTAATCGCGCAGTCACCCATCGCGAGCCGCTCCCCATCGCGTGCCAAGATAAAGCACGAACTGACAATAGAGCTGCCCGGTTTCGTCTTAATCAGCTGTAGGGCAGGCCGAACCGTATCAGCGGTCGAATAAGTCGCACCGCCCAGCAAGCAGTCCGCCACGCCAATTTTCACCAGCATGGCGCCGAAATAGTTGCCCTTTTGCAGCGCCCTGCGGCAATCCTCCCGGCTCATCTTCCCGCCACGCAGCTCATACATCTTTGCCGCCAGCTCATCCATGCGCCGGTAATGCAGCGGATCGGTAATGCGGATGCCCGTGATATCGAAGCCACCCTCTGCTGCTGCCGCACGAACCTCCTCCACATTGCCAAGCAGCAGCGGCTCCAAGATCCCCTCCCGCTTAAGCCGAGCAGCCGCTTCCAGAATACGCGGGTCTGTACCCTCCGTGAGGACCAACGTAGTATAAGTCTTTTTCAGCTTTTCAATCAGATCTGTAAACATGGCGTCCCCTCCGTCACCAATCCGCCGGGAACACGGTATAAATAAACTTTGCGCGCTGCGGGGTGCTGAAATGAATGTGGCTGCCACGTGGAATATAGATTACATCCCCGGCATCGCCGCCGACCACGCGTCCGTCGATCCTGATCTCAAGCCGTCCCTCCAGCACCACATCCCACTCATCATAAGTAAGCGTCCATTCAAAGTCCGCGCCGTCTGACAGCTCCATCACACCGCAGCCGATGCGCGGTGCTTCCTCAAGCGTAGCGACGTCCCGCAGCCGCACATCGCTACGCCCCTCAAAAGGTTCAAGCGGCACGGTGGCGGTCCTGACCCCGATCACACCGCTGGGGTCAATTTGCTTCTCAAAACCGCAGCCCCTGCCCGGCGCAGCGGTCTCTGCGAGCGCCTTCTCCACAAGACTGCGAATGATCTCTTCACTGATTTGCATCCGTATCCCCTTCCTTTCCAGCCATCTGCTTTTTTCACAAAGCAGAGCGTTCGATTTTTAATTCCGGCCCGCCTCTTACAGCAGAGCCTGAAACACCTCGGGCGCAGGACGCGGAATCACGCTTGTGCCGACCAGCAGCGTAGCCTCCTTCTCTGCGGCGGCTACTGCCGCGCGGACCGCGCCGACGTCGCCGGTAAAAGTCACATAACCCTTGCCACCGATCGCATAGCCGATACGCACCTCGATCAGCGTCACGGCGGCGGCCTTCGCCGCTACGTCCGCACCAATAATTGCAGCTGCGACCGAATAATACTCTAAAATGCCGACCGCCCCCGGCTTTTCGATCTGTGTCGTCATGCTGATCGCCTGAATCACATCCGCATGAATATTGGGGATAATCAGCGTATCCACCACGCATTCTCCCCCATGCCTGACACCGACCGCCATGGACGATTTGACATCGCCTGTGTCCCCGGCGATCAACACCAAGTACTTGCCTGGGCAGACGGTGGACGAGCGGAGCAGCTGCACCGTCGCCGCTTTCACCATAAAATCACAGGTCTCAATCCCCCGCGCGATGCTGTTCAGCTCAACCATACCGATTGCGAGCCTGCTTGAAATTCCCATGCCGTTCACTCCTCCCTGCCGCTAATACGCGCGCCCTTTCCCGTTATCTCGACTACCACACCGGAAATCGGCGCGTGAATATTGGCGGATAGTCCCGCGGCCGCCTGCGCCAGCAACTCCCCGCGTTCGACCCGCTCGCCGACGGCCTTTACCACCTGCGCAGGCTTGCCAATATGCTGGGAAAAGGGTACGAACACCGTATCCGGATGCAGTTCCTTACAGGTATGCGCATGCAGCCCGTAATAATCGGACAGGCCGAGCCTCGCGACCAGGCGGTCAGTCGGCGTGTAGCGTTGGTCAATCGAGGGACGCGCCTTAGGCGCTGCGTTCTTCAGGATTTGGATGCCGCGCTCGCGCAGCTGCTGCTTAATATACTGATTCACCCTACGTGGGGACAGGCTCATTGGGCATGCAAACATCTCGCACACACCGCAGTCGCAGCAGTTAGCCGCATCGCCGAAGGTATTCGCATATTCCTCTATGTCGGTAATTCCCGGCTCGCGCCACAGATTACGCATGACAAGATTAGGCCGTATCTGGTGCCCGATTAGATAGCGTGGGCAAAGGTCGGTGCACATCCGGCATTGGATGCACGCACTTTTGGCCTGGTGGCGGATGCTCGCAAGCGGCAGCTCCGCGCGGCGGAAAAGATAATGGCCGCGCGGCAGCACGATGATATTGCCGGTGGTCTTTGTGACGACGGCGGCATCCATGGCTTCCTGACCAATCACAGGCTTCCCCATCATAGGCCCACCGAGAATCAGCGCGTAATCGCTGAGTCTCGGATTCGCCGCTTTGACACAGTCCAAAATCGCCGTGCCAACAGGCACATGCAGCATCACGGGCTCCTCCACCTCACCGACAACCGACAGGAACTTATCCACCACCGGATTGCCGTCCAGCGCGCCTGCAATATTCAACATAGTGCCCACGTTGTCCACCACACAGCCCACGTCCAACGGCAGGCCGCGCTCGGGCGCCGATCGGCCGGTAACCTGCTGCACCATCGTCTGCTCATCCCCCGCAGGATAGAAGGTCCCCATCCGAAACATCCCGACCGCTGCGCCTAACTGCTCGACCGCCGCTTCCAGCGCCTTGATCTCCGCTTCATATTTTCCCTTCAGCGCAATCACAGTATGTACCGCGCCCAGGTGCGCTGCAGCCGCCTGCGCCGCTTTGATGATCTCCTTCGGGTAAGTCCGGCAGAGATATTTGTCTGTCTCGATCAACGGCTCACATTCCGCCGCGTTGATGATCAGCCATTCCGCCTTGGCGTCCAGCTTAACATGGGTGGGGAAACCCGCACCCCCCGCGCCTACCACGCCGGCTGCCTTGACCATTTCGGGTAAATTCATTCTTTCACCACCTTATTCCAAAAGCCCGGGAATAATTTCGAGGTCATCGACAATGCCGACGACCGTTGCGTCAACGGGAACCGACATATCCCGGACCGCGCTGCGCGCCGAACTACCGCCAACGAGGAGAACGGTCTCTCCTACGCCCGCCCCGATAATATCCGCCGCTATGATGGGCACGTGGTCATTTTTACCGTCCCGCAGATCCAGCGGCTGCACGATGAGCAGCTTATAACCGGAAAGCCGTTCCTCCTTCCGGGTCGCCCAGATCGTACCAACCACCTTTGCGACTTTCATAATCTATCCTCCTGTCCGCCGTCCAACACAACTATTCCCCGTCACGGATGATCATAATGCCGCATCCAGCCGCCGTATCTGCCGCCAACGCGGTAATAATGCACCGTCCCGTAACACGGATGCGGACCGCACCTTCTTTTTGCGCGGTAATAATGTCACGCTCCGTCAGCACCCGCTTATCGAGCCGTACCTCCTCTGGAGCTGCGGCAGGTTCTGCGGTTGGAGGTACCGGCGGGCTCCCCACTACCAGTGCGGGCGCTCTGTCTGCCTGCGCATCATCGCCAAGCAGAAGCTGTTCCAGCTCTGTTCCCGCACAAACCACCACACCCGCATCGGTCAACAACTGGAGTTTACGCAACAGCATCCTATAATAAGGGGCAGGGGCTTTGTCCTGGCAGCGGTACAGCTCAACCTCCTCGGCAGGTACAAAGACCCGCTTGCCTGCAAGGATCGCCTGCGAGGCCAGCCGGGTATAGGCGCTGTCCCAAATGCCGGAAGCTAACGCCGCCAACGCGCCGCAACTGAGCCCAAACAAAACAACCGTCTCATAGCCGTCTAAATCAACCTCATAATTTTTATCCAACGCGCATTCCATACGATAGCGATCCAGAACCACTGCGTTTTCCAACAGGCTATGACAGTCCGCCCCATGCCCCTGGGCCAGAACCAGTAAGCCAGGCTTTGCGGGATCCACTGCCTTGCCTGCGGGGTCCGCCGCCCCTGCCAACCGTTCACTCACCCTACGAATGATCTCCTCTACCAGCTCCTGGTACTCCATCAGTTCCCCTCCTTTCTTTCCATCAAATTTTACAGTTCATGGCGATACCCGTGGGCGTAACCAAAAACGGGTCATTCGGCTTGACTGTCTTGATGCCGACCGCTTTTTGAAAAACTTTCTCGATCCCGGTTAAGCAGCAAGTACCGCCGCACAGGTACAGCGTGCCTGCCTGCTCCCGATCTATATACCGGTTGACGATCGACGCCATTTTTTCGATGACCGGACGTACAACCGGCAGGATCTCCCGATGCCGTGTATAATCCTGCTTGATCTGCTCAGCCTCCTCGACCGGGATGTGGTAATTGCCCGCCAGCACCAACGTCAGGTGCGTACCTCCGGTCGGCTCGTCTTCTGTCTGCACAACCTTGCCGCCACGCAGCACGGCAAGCCCAGTCGTGCCGCCGCCGATATCAACCACCACCCCGTCATTAATCTGATAAACCGCGTTGGCAGCGCTCGGCTCATCCAATACAGCTGTCACCTCAAACCCCGCGCCCTCGGCGACATACTGGTGGGTCCGCGCGCTGCTTTCGGTCCCAGCAGGCATAGCGATTGCACAGTTATGCAGCTCCCGGCCGATTCTTTCTTCCAATTTTTCCTTAAGTGCACAGACGATGCGCAGCGCGCCGGTATAATCGACCACCACGCCATCCCGCAGAACCGAAGCCGCCTGCTTTTCACATGCGACCGGGTTATTTTCCTCATCCAGTACGACAAGGACAATATAGGCAGTGCCCAGGTCCAGCCCGGCCTTAAGCGTCTTGCCCACCGGCTGAAAGGTCTCGGCCTCCGAAGCCCGCACGCGCGCCATATACGCGTTTACACGTTCCAAATCCATCGTTCTTTCACCTTCCGCCTATGTCTGGTACTGCCCAGCCAGGTACCGGCACATCAAGATATGCACCGCGCTGCTCATCCGGTTGAGCGCCTCGATCAGATCGCCGCGTGTGCACCGTGCGCCCTCCCGGAACGCAGCCACCGCCGCTGTCTCCGTCTCCCGCACTGCGGCGCGCAGACTGTTGAGCAGTGCGAAGCCCTTCCCCATTGTATAGTCGGGTAGCACCATCGCTTGAACACCGAAAAAACGCCGTGGATCATGCGACTGCTCACGCAGCTCATCATGGGTCAGCCCGATGATCCTTTCCAGCCGGAACGGCTCATCCAGTACGTCACAGCGCATAATCTCCCGCAGCACCTTCAAGATATCTGTGAGGTCACTCACTAATCTTTGGCTGCTGCCGCACAGCTCAACCTGCGTCAACACGACCGACGCCTGCAAGCTATCGAGCTTGCCACGGAACAGGATGCGCGGGTGACACTTGTGCACCAACACATTTCCCGACAAATGCGTCATATACTCAGGCTTTTCCGTATAATACGCACCAGTTTCATAATCCGTAAACTGCGGCTGCGCGCCCGCCTGTAAAACGGCTGCTGCGCCCTGCGATCCACTGTCTTCCGTCGCAGGCGCGCCCGCACCAGCAACCGCGACGCGTGCCTGCGGCGGCTGCCCGGCACCGGTAATCCTGATCTTGCGCGACTGCAGATACTCCCGCGCCGCCGGCGTCAACCGTTTACCCTCCGGCACGGCATAGTATTCCGGATCGCAGGCTCGCAGCTCAGTCCGCAGCGCGTCCTCTGTAATATATTTCAATCTGTTTCACCCCTCCCGTTGACGGGCCCCCGCCGCTCAGCCGCGGAGCCCCGCACGCATTCAGGTGCAATGCCTGAGCCCACGCCGGCAGGGGCCGGATGGGCGCGGACGCCTGTCAGCCGCAGCGCCGGGACAGCAAATCCGTTGCTCGCGCGCCGCATGCCGCCACGGGTTATTCCTGTTTCCCGATACTGGGCAGGATGTATTCCACTTCCTCATGCGGGCGCGGGATCACATGAACCGAGACCAGCTCGCCCACGCGCTCCGCTGCCGCCGCACCTGCGTCTGTCGCAGCCTTGACCGCGCCCACGTCGCCGCGCACCATCACGGTCACCAAACCGCCGCCGACGTGAACCTTACCAATCAGCGTCACGTTTGCCGCCTTGACCATTGCGTCAGCCGCTTCGACCGAAGCGATCAAACCTTTCGTTTCAATCATGCCAAGTGCCTGTAAAACTGCCATATCGCATACTCCTTTTCATTCCAGAAATAATGGGCGGTGGGGCCGGTAAACGGAAAAGGCTATCGGCATAGTCTGCACCCCACCGCCCAATGTGTGGGGATGGGTTATTGCTTGTCCAGCGAAGGCAGGATGTACTCCACTTCCTCGTGCGGACGTGGGATGACATGAACCGAGATCAGCTCGCCCACGCGCTCCGCCGCCGCCGCGCCTGCGTCTGTCGCCGCTTTGACCGCGCCTACGTCGCCGCGCACCATCACGGTCACCAGACCACCGCCTACATGGACCTTGCCGATGAGTGTGACATTTGCCGCCTTGACCATTGCATCAGCCGCTTCGATCGATCCGACCAAGCCCTTTGTTTCAATCATGCCGAGTGCCTGCGTTGTGATTGCCATCGTAAATTCCTCCTAAAATATTGGTTACGGTGCGGCTGCTGCCACAGCCCGCCTATGGTTCCAGCCCCCTGCCCAGGGGCTTTTTTATTCCTTTTGCAGTCGAGCAACGATCCTGCGCACAAGCTCCTCGACCTCCGCCTCGTTCATGCCGCCCTCAGATATGCGGCAACCGCCGTTTGCGCAGTCAGGCGCCCCCCGGCGGATCTCCTCCATCTCGCGCAGACCATAGGCGACCTTGCGGGTATTGAGCAGCTGCATAGGGCCGACGTTCTCGCTTGTCGCCGAACCGCCCACCGCGCCGCAGCCGAGTGTCAGCGCGGGCATCATACCGGTTGACGCGCCGATTCCGCCGAGGGCCGAAGGCGTGTTGACCATCACACGGGAAACCGGTACGCGCTTTGCGAAATATTCCACCATTTTCTCATCCTTTGTGTGCATGGAAAAGGTATGCCCCGCACCCTCGTATCGAAGCACCGTGCAGACGGTCTCGCATACTTCCTTGTAATCCTTCCCGGTGAAGAACGCGAGGATAGGGCCAAGCTTTTCGTTCGCATAAGGGTGCCCCCGACCCACACCGTCCTCTCGTGCCACCAGCACGCGCGCTGAGGCAGGCGCCTTATCAAGCCCCGCCAACCGTGCGATCGTATCTACGCTGCGTCCTACGATCTCAGGATTCATCGTACCATTCGCGCGCAAAATGAAGCGCCCCAGCTTTGCACGCTCCTCATCATCCAGAAAATACGCGCCCTGCTTTTCCATTTCAGCCCGCACGGCGGGAACCATATCCTCGTCGCAAATGATCGACTGCTCGGAAGCGCAAATGGTTCCGTAGTCGAAGGTCTTGGAATCAATGATCCGCTTGACCGCCAACGGCAAATCACAAGTGCGTTCCAGATACGCAGGACCGTTGCCGGGGCCAACGCCAATCGCAGGCGTGCCTGAAGAATACGCCGCACGCACCATAGCCGAACCGCCGGTCGCAAGGATGAGCGCCACATCGCGATGACGCATCAGGTTGTCGGTGGCCTCCATCGTCGGGATGGTGATGCAGGAAACCAGGTTCTCATTGCCGCCCGCCTCGGAGACTGCCTGTCTTATGACTTTGACTGTCTCCATAATGCACCGCAGCGCAGTCGGGTGCGGGGAAAAGACGATTGCATTACCCGCTTTGATAGCAATCTCTGCCTTGTAAAGCGCGGTCGAGGTCGGATTGGTCGACGGAACCAGCCCAGCGATCACGCCGACCGGCACGGCGATCGTGCGCACCTTTTTTACGTCGTCGTACTCGACCACTCCTACCGTTTTCATATCCTTAATATATTCATAGACGCCGCGGCTACCGAAAATATTTTTTATGACTTTGTCTTCTACCTTGCCAAAGCCTGTGTCCTCGTTTGCCATCTCGGCCAGGCGGCGAGCATTGCGCACGCCCGCTTCCGCGATCGCACAGACGATCCGGTCCACCTGCTCCTGTGTCATTTCTGCAAGCTCGCGCTGCGCTTTTTTTGCCGCGCCTACCAGCTCGCGCACTTCCTGCATAGACAGTAAATCCTTATCATACAGCTGCATGTACTCAGCACTCCTTTATCTGTCATTCTGCCTGCCGCTCCCGCCCTCGCGGAAAGCGCGCAGCGCCTCCAAAAGCCCATCCTTTTTTGCAAAACGGATGTCCCGCCGCGTCATGTCTGGCAAATCCAGCTGCCGCGCCAGCGTGCGCAGCCGGACGACCGGCATCGCCTCCAGCGCCGCGTCGGATAATCCTTCGACTCCGGCGATCTCTTCCTTCCCAGCCAAAGGCGGCTGCGCCGCGCCTTCCCTCTGGGATACCAGGCCTTCGCCCACTGCCGGAGCTGCTTCCGCTGCATCCCCCGCGATTGTTTCCGAAGCCTGCGGCGGCTTCCCGGTGACCTCCGGCGGCGCAAGCGGCTTCAGGCTCCACCCGACTTCCTCATGCGGCCTTGGGATCACATGTGCCGCAACCAACTCGCCAACATACGCTGCCGCTGCCGCGCCCGCGTCAACCGCAGCCTTAACCGCAGCCACTTCACCGCGCACCATCACAGTCACTAATCCACCGCCGATCTGCTCCTTGCCGGAGAGGGTGACGGCCGCCGCCTTGACCATCACATCCGCCGCCTCGACCGAGGCGACCAGGCCGCGCGTCTCAATCATCCCCAGCGCCTGCATACCGTCCCTCCTTCCAGACCGAACGCCTTCTTATGCATCCGGCTCTACCGGGCAATCCGCGATCGACTCAACCGCTGCCGCGAATGCCTCGCACGCCGCTTTGCACGCCGCCTGCGTCCCAGTGAGCAACCCACCGCCAAAGTTAGTTTCACTTGGCGGGGCATACAGAACGCACATGCTGACATCTGCAGCCTTGAGAGCGGCATCCAACCCAAACATAGCTTCCAACGGCGGCGCGATTAGGTACGCCAGCGCTTCTCCCCGGGCAATACCCGCGCCCTCAGACAGGTAAGAACCGGTGCGCGCGATACAGTGCGCATAATACACAACGCTATCCGCGTCATCAGCCGAAACGAAATGGCAGACATTTTCGATCATATCCACGCAAGTCTCCAGCCCCGCGCGGGCCTCGGCCGGATCGGGCGCGGCCAAGATTCCAATGATCTCGCCCGCAAGTCTTGTCGTCGCGTTGTCTGCGCCCGCATAGCAGCTTTTGGCGTACACTACGCGGCAGTCAGCCTTTTTGGTCGCCTCGTCCAGTGCGGTATAGGTCACATCATCGTTATCCGCCGTAATAAGCGCCAGCGATTTTTCGCCCGGCCCCAGTCCCAGCCGCTCCGCGAGATCGGGGGCGGCATTGGGGATCAGCCTTGTCGCCAATACGTTTGCCTTGATTAGGCTCCCTTTCATTGCATCCTCCCCTTTACAGCTTGAGTTCCGTGCCGCTTGCCTTTTTCTCAAGCATAATCTTGATGATATCAGCGATATGCGCGCCCGCCTCCGCCGGAATGGTGCCGATACGGTGAATGTTGGAAAG
>CANPPM010000084.1 GCA_947575935.1 uncultured Butyricicoccus sp.
GCGACAACGCCTGTCATTTCTTCCAACATTTTAATCATCGTCGGGTCATCATGCCCAAGCTCATCCAGTTTCAACAGATTCGCGTCAATCGAATGGTATTCAAAATGCGTTGTTATAATATCAGAATTCGGATCGTCTGCCGGATGCTGTACCGGGCAAAAATCATAAATTTCCACATCCCGCGGCACGACGACAATGCCGCCCGGGTGCTGCCCTGTCGTGCGGCGGATCCCTGTGCAGCCTGCCGCCAACCGATTTTCCTCTGCCCGTGAACACTCGATCCCTCGTTCCTCCATATATTTTTTCACATACCCATAGGCAGTCTTCTCCGCAACTGTCGCAATCGTCCCTGCCCGGAAAACATGATCTTCTCCAAACAACTCACCCGTATACTTATGAATACGCGGCTGATACTCCCCTGAAAAGTTCAAATCGATATCTGGAACTTTGTCCGCATTAAAACCCAAAAAAGTAGCAAACGGGATCGTAAACCCTTCCTTGGACAACGGTTGTCCGCAATGTGGACATACCTTGTCCGGCAGACACACACCACAGCCGACCCCCTCGTTCTCATGCCATTCCAGATATTTGCACTCTGTACAAAGGTAATGCGGCGGAAGAGAATTTACCTCAGTGATCCCACTCATAAACGCCACCAGCGAAGATCCAACGGAGCCGCGCGATCCAACCAAATAACCGTCCTCCAGCGACTTGGCAACCAGTTTCTGCGCGATCATATACATAACATCGTAGCCCTGCCGGATAATAGGTTCAAGCTCCTGCTTAAGCCTATGCCTGATCGGCTCCGGGATAGGATCCCCGTACATCCGCTTCGCTTTATCATAGCACAGCTGCTGCAGCTCCTCTGCAGACCCCTCAATTTTCGGTGGGTAATTCTCACGCGGCACAGGCCGAATGGGTTCAAGCATTTCCGCAATCTGATTGGTGTTTTTCACAACAACCTCATAGGCGCGGTCTTGTCCCAGATAAGAAAACTCTTCCAGCATCTCTTCGGTTGTTTTCAGATAAAGGGGCGCCTGCTGGTCCGCGTCGCCGAATCCCTGCCCGGCCATCAGGATACGGCGGTACGCTTCATCCTCAGGTTCCAAAAAGTGTACGTCGCCTGTCGCCACGCAAGGCTTACCAATCTCATCAGCAAGCCGAAGAATCCTGCGGTTAAACTCACGCAGCTCCTCATCATCCTTAGCCTGTCCCTTACCGATCATAAAACGATTGTTCGCAATCGGTTGGATCTCCAGATAGTCATAAAAATCAGCAATTCGCTTCAGTTCCTCCCAATCCTTACCATCCAGCATCGCGCGGAACAACTCGCCTGCTTCACAAGCAGAACCAAAGATCAGCCCTTCTCGATGCCTGATCAATTCGGAACGTGGCATCAACGGCTTTCTATAAAAATGATCCAAAAAACTATACGAAATCAGTTTATACAAATTTTTCAGGCCGGTCTTATTCTTCACCAAAATGATAAAATGATAACGCTGATAATTTTTCAGGTTTTTTGTTTCCGACCGCATGCCTGCCAGCAATGGATTAATGTCTGAAATTTTGGTTCCATGCAGCTCATTTTTCATCCGCTCTATCAGCTTGAGCCAGATCCGTGCCAGTACAGACGCATCCTCACTTGCGCGGTGATGATCAAAAGGACCCACCTGCAGCTCCTTTGCCAGAACATTTAGCTTATGCTTACTGAGCTCTGGCAGCATAATCTTAG
This sequence comes from uncultured Butyricicoccus sp., assembly GCA_947575935.1. Lineage (GTDB taxonomy): Bacteria > Bacillota > Clostridia > Oscillospirales > Butyricicoccaceae > QXXE01. The sequence continues at coordinate 1,733 of CANPPM010000084.1, forward strand.
ACATTTCCAGCGTATCAATATAAGTAAAATCCCGTTGTATGCCTAACCTTTTGCAGGCCTCCTTTAAAAAAGAGAGGTCAAATCCGGCGTTATGCGCAACCAGCACATCCTCCCCTGCAAAAGCAAAAAAGCGCTCCAGCGCCTCGGCCAGTTCGGGCGCGTCGCGTACGGTCTCATCCGAAATACCGGTTAGAGCAGTAATATCCGGCGGAATGGGCTTATGTGGATTGACATAAGTCTGAAAAGTATCGATCACCGCTCCCCCCTCAACCAAGGTTGCAGCAATCTCTGTAATTTCTTCATTTGCAGGCCTCAGCCCTGTCGTCTCCAAATCAAAGATAACGAAGCGGCCGTCCAAGCTGCCGTCTTTTCCGCCGCGCACAACCGATACTGCTGCCGCATCGTTGATATAATACGCCTCAACGCCATACAGGATCTTTGGATACTGATCCTCCTTACCGTCCACCACATGCAGCGCCAGCGGAAATGCCTGCGCACAGCCATGATCAGTAATCGCCATCGCCGGCATCCCCCAAAGCTTACAGCGGTTGATCAGATCCTTCGTATCCGAAATGCCGTCCATTGCACTCATATTGGTATGTAAATGTAGCTCTACACGTTTGACCGGCGCGTGATCCATGCGAATCTTTTTCTTGGCTTTGACAATCGCACTGGGCTCCAAAATACTTTCTTTTTCAAATGTATCAAAAGAAACCTTTCCCTGAATACGGAGATACATCCCTGTCCGAATCGCAGAAACCAACTCGCCCGCCTGATCCTTCGCTAAAAACTTGGATACGCGAATGGAATTGGTGTTGTCAGTCACATCAAATGCAATCTTAACCCATTCTTTACCCGTTTTTTTGCTGGTAATCTCTTTGTGATCGACAAAAAAAACGTCTCCTTCAATTGTCACACGATCAAAAGCATGAACCGCATCCCGAATCGATACAGGGGCATCCTGATAAAGCTTCCCAAAAATTAGGTTATCATCCTTCACCTTTTCCAAATGCGGCCTAGCATAGCCATTGTTTTCTGACGCCTTTCGGACAGGCCTCGGCTTGGCCTTTTCTATTCTTTCCTCTGGTGCAGGCGCCGCAGCGGCATGCTGCAGCGCCTCTTCCCTTGCCTTCTCAATAGCAAGGGTCTCTTCTACGCTGGCCTCCCTTTCCTGAATCCGTGCAATTACCGGGCAAATCAAGCCCGTCTCAGTCTCAATCTTTTCCTGCATCTTGCGCAGCGCAATGGATAAATATGCCTGTGCAGACTCACTCATTGAAATTTGCAATCCACCGTTATCGTATTCCCAACAGCTGCCGGCAAGCAGCCCTTTGGCCGAAGGGTACTCAAACTCCAACGCATCCCTTAAATTTCCAATATACTCTTCTGTCAGAGTGTCCATTTCATAACGCGGGGAGATGCTCAGCCGAGTCAGCTGATAAACCCTAGCGATTCGATGTTCCAAACGGTCCAGCGCCTCCCTGCGCACAGGCTCCGGGAAACGAACATGGCACTGCATCGTATTACGGTCATAACTGACAGCGAGCGAGGTAACCTCCCCCTTGCCAAAATTTCCTTCGAATTCTTCTGCCTTACAGCGATCAAACAGCTCACAAAGCACTTTTATCATGTCAATTCCTCTTTTTTCGGCCAAAGTGTGTTGCAAATGGTCAACAGATTTTATCAAAAAGATTTTCTCCACTCATATCATCTCTACCTGCAATTGCGGCTCGATTTCTACAGAAGTCCTTTTTAGAACGACACTGAACCCACGAACCCTTTTAGCCCGCCGGTGCATCCAAATAAATCTGCGGTCAAACACCTTGCCTATTTACAAAAATGAACTGCATTTTTGCAATGATTCGCCTTTTCCGGCCATCTGCACCCATAATATCAAGTCTTTTCCCCAATTGAAAAACGTATACCAGACATCCTATCGATGCTCAGATCCACTTTCATACGCTTCAATTTCTTTCAGCAGTTCCTCAACCAGTTGATCCTGCGGTACCTTACGTACAATCTCACCGCGGCAAAAAATCAATCCTTCTCCTTCGCCTCCTGCAATACCAAGGTCGGCGTCACGCGCTTCACCCGGCCCGTTGACAGCACAGCCCATGACCGCAATCTTCAGTTTTTTTCCGCGAATAGATGCAGTACGCCGCTCTACTTCATGCGCAATTTCTATTAAATTAATGCGGGTACGCCCACAAGTCGGGCAGGAAACGACATTGATTCCGTCATCATTCAACCCGACCGCCTTAAGAATGGCGTAGGCCGCGCCAATCTCTTTCACCGGATCATCTGTCAAAGAAACACGGATGGTATCCCCAATCCCCAGTGCCAGCAAGCCGCCTATTCCGGCCGCAGACTTAATCGTCCCCATATATTCAGTTCCTGCCTCTGTCACACCAAGATGCAGCGGATAATCGGTCTGCTCATGTATCATCTGATAGGCACGCATGGTATAAGGCACTGATGAAGACTTAATCGAAATACATATGTCATCAAAATCAAAGCGATTGAGCAAACGAACATGATACATTGCACTCTCAACCAGTGCCTCCGGACAAGGTGAACCGTATTTTTCCAGGATTTCACGCTCGACTGAGCCAGAATTGACCCCAATTCGAATCGGAATTTGTTTTGCTCTTGCTGCCTCCACAACGGCCTTGACACGATCGCTCGCCCCGATATTGCCCGGGTTCAGACGGATCTTATGTACACCCGCCGCAATCGCCTCTAACGCCAACCGATAGTCAAAATGAATATCTGCAACCACCGGAACCGGTGACTTTTCACAAATTTCACCGAGTGCATGCGCTGCCGCCAGATCTGGCACTGCACAACGAACAATATGGCATCCAGCCTCGGCAAGCACATGAATCTGTGCAAGTGTCGCCGCCGGATTCCGGGTATCAGTATTTGTCATCGACTGCACCGCAACCGGCGCGCCGCCTCCAACTGCAACACTGCCGATATGAATTTGCTTTGTCATCAGTACACCTTCTCTTTCGTTTTCTCATTTCGCCGGATGCTGTATGGCAACCAGCTACAAAGCGCTTTGCTGATTGTATGTTGCACGGCATACTTTTTACAAAATACGTGACGCTTTACTTCATCTTCCCTTGATTAGGCGCCGTTTGAAAAATGGAAATATGCACAATGGCGAGGAATTTTTTCGCCAGACAAACACAATTTTTCGCAGGAATGCTGGAAGTATTTCAAGTAAAATTGGGGAAGTATGGCGGAAAAAGAACTGTGTTTGGGCGTATTGACATTTTTCAAACAAGCCCTAATGGCATGAATTCTAAAATGCCTCATCTGCGCATCCCCAGCTTCCTAACACCTTCAGCCGCTCAAATCGAATCCTGACCCTTCCAGCAGCGCTCATCAATGCGCAATGATCCGCATAATATCATTCCCAGTTGCATAGATGATAACTGCAAATAAAGCAATCATAAAAGCCGCATTGATATACCCCTCAATCTCCTGCCGCATGGGCTTACGCCGCACAGCCTCAATCAGCAGAAAGAGAATGCGCCCACCATCCAGGCCAGGAATCGGCAGCAGATTCATAACGCCCAGATTCACTGAAATAAACGCAACCAACGCCGCATATTGTTTTAAACCATAATGAATCACCATATCCATCATAGCGCCGGTTACACCGACCGGCCCAGAAAGCTGATCCATTCCCACTGTTCCAGTTATCAACTCATACAAAGAACGCCAGACCAACTGTGCGTACTCTGCCGAATGCGCAAGCGCCGCCTGCGCAATCTGCAGCAGCGCCGCCCCAGGATTGCTGATCCGATAGAGTACCAGCATAATCAAATAACCGATCAGAAAATTCATCAGCACGCCCGAAACCAGAATGAGAAAACGCTTCCAACGCTTAGCACGTGGAAATGACCGAGGAGAGGCCATCGCCGCCGGATTTTCAAGCGGATCTTCTCCTTCCATCACACATGCGCCGCCAATCGGCAACAGCTTAAGGCAATACAAGGTCTCCCCCAAACGCCTGCTAAATAGCGTCGGGCCCATGCCAAGCCAAAACTCGTTCACCTGTACGCCGCAAATCTTCGCCGCAATGCAATGACCGGCCTCATGCACCAGAATCAGCACACTAAAGCCAAGAACCGCAAGAAAAAATGTAACTAGCGTCTGCATTTCGTCACCTCAAAGAATAAACTTTTTCCCGTGCCAGCGCATCCGATTCCAGCACGCGCTCAAGCGTCAGTTCACGATATCGCGGCGCCTCGGCAAGTACACGTTCCACCCGCTCCGGAATCTCCAAAAAACGGATCCGGTCATGCAAAAACAAATCGACTGCGGCCTCATTTGCACCGTTCATGACTGCACAGGCATTCCCACGCTCTCCAGCCGCCAAACGGGCAATGCGCAGCGCTGGAAATGCTTCCTCGTCAGGGGCAAAAAAGGTTAGCCTGCCTATTTCAGCCAGTGACAGACGCGGCACCTTGCAAGGTACACGTGCAGGATAAGTCAACGCATACTGAATCGGCAGCCGCATATCAGGCACCCCCAGCTGTGCAAGCACCGCTCCATCTGCAAACTCAATAAGAGAATGCACAATGGATTCCCGATGAATGACAATCTCGATCTCCTCGGGCGGAAGTTCATACAGCCACATTGCTTCAATTAACTCCAACCCTTTATTAAACATTGTTGCCGAATCAATGGTAATTTTCGCACCCATATTCCAATTGGGATGATGAAGCGCCTGCTCTCGGGTTACTGATGACAACTCCGCTCGTTCTTTTCCAAAAAATGGTCCACCCGAAGCAGTCAAGATAATTTTCGCCAACCGGTTTTCACCGCGCGCCTGCGCACATTGGAATATAGCAGAATGCTCCGAATCAATCGGGAGGATCTTTACACCATGTTCCTTTGCGGCCCGCATCACCAACTCCCCCGCACAGACAAGCGTTTCTTTGTTAGCCAGCGCAATGTCTTTACCCGCCGCAATCGCCTCCAGCGTGGGCAAAAGACCGACCATCCCAACTACTGCTGTCACAACGAGATCAGCCGTGGACAGCGTCGCCGCACGGATAAGCCCCTCACGGCCGGCACATACCTCTATATTGGTATCTGCCAAAGCGATCCGCAAAGACTTTGCAGCCTCCTCATCAAAGGCTGCCACCAGCTGGGGATGCAGTCTTCTCGCCTGTGCCTCTAGCAATTTCACATTCCGGTTGGTTGTCAGAGCAACGACTTCGCACGCAACAGAATCCAAAATATCGACAGTCTGTGTTCCGATCGACCCGGTGGAGCCCAATATCGCAATTCTCTTCTTCATCATTATAGTCCTTTTGCTTGATTTTATGCCTGTCCGGCATAACTCCGAAAATGTACTTCACAAAATATTATCCGTTAGAATTTCCAACTTGTCCTTCCGCAAACTATAAATTGGGAGCTCCTCTGACATATTCTCCCCCATTCGTAACCTGACCCAGGCAGCAGGGCCTGCAGCAGACATATAAAACCGCTCGTCCGATACTGCCCTTCTTAGCAACCGACTACTGCGCATTTTGTGAGAGAAGCCGCAGCAGCAGCTCGACCACCGGCGCAACAAAAATCACGCTGTCAAACCGATCTAGCACACCGCCATGCCCAGGAAAAATTCGGCCATAATCCTTTATACCGTTCTGCCTCTTGATTACCGAAAATGCCAAATCCCCTAACTGTCCGACCACCGCGCCGCACGCCCCCAGCAGCGCCGCCACCCAATAGGGCAAATCAATCGCCGAATGATGATTAAACAAAGCAACTGCTCCCATCATCAACACCACCGCGCCAATAACGCCTCCGACTGAGCCCTCAATCGTCTTTTTCGGGCTAATACGCGGCGCAAGCTTATGCTTCCCAAATCGTACCCCAACAAAATAAGCAAAGGTATCCGATCCCCACGCCGCCACCAGCGGCAACAGAATAAGCAGTTCTCCGCCACGCATATCAAAAATACGCACCAGTGACAGCAGAAGCGAGGGCAGCACCACAGTCCCAAAGTAAGCACAGGCAAGCTGCGAAAAATTCATGTTTTCGTGCTTATGCAGCAAATGCAGAAAAAGCGAAACCAAGATCGCCAGCGTAATCAGTTCGGAAAGTACCGCACTGCCTGTCAGCGTTTCACTTAACGCATAAAGCACCGCAAAACCGGTGCACAGCCATACGACCGAGCGCTCCCGTACCAGGCCGGTCGCACCAGTCAGCTCATAGCAGGATAACCCGCACAACGCCGATACACAAATATACAGCACCACCGGCGGAAATACATACAGCGCAAGCAGAACAAAACCGAACCCACACACGCCAAAAGCGATCCTCGTTTTCATTTCACACCTCCGAAGCGGCGACTGCGCCGGCCATAGTCCTCTATTGCAGCATCCAGATCCTTTGCTGAAAAATCCGGCCATAGCACTGGTGTAAAATAATATTCCGCGTATGCGCTCTGCCACAACAAAAAATTGGACAGCCGGATCTCTCCTGACGGCCGAATAACCAAGTCAGGATCGGGCAAATGTGCCGTATAAAGCGCACTTGAAACCGTATCCTCTGTAATCTCCGAAAGCGCAAGCTCCCCATCCTTTACCCGTTTTGCAATGCAGCGAACCGCATTCTTGATTTCATCCCGACCGCCATAGTTGATGCACAGAGAAGCAGTCGCCGCTTCCGCCCCAAGCGTATCGGCAATCCCCGAAACCTCCTGGACCAATCTCTTAATATCCTCCGGTAAAGGGGTCAGATCACCCAATACCCGAACCGCTACTCCACGTGCCGCCATCGTTTCTGCCGCTTCGCGAAGATATTTCCGGAACAGATCCAGCAGCGCGTCGACCTCCTCCTGTGGCCGCTTCCAATTTTCAGTCGAAAGCGCATAAACTGTAAAATAACGCACACCAATCTCCTTGCAATAGGTTGCAATGGTGCGAAAGGTCTCCGCACCGGCAGCATGTCCTGCCGGGCGCGGCAACCCGCGTTTCTTAGCCCAACGGCCGTTCCCATCCATGATGACTGCAATATGCTGTGGAATCTGTCTTTCCGCTGATGCTGCAGGTTTTCCAAAACCAAACAATGCCATAGCTCTCTACTCCCAAGAAAAGGGGCGGCGAAACGCCGCCCGAGCTTTTTGCGCATATCGCGCATCCCCAATAATATACCCTAAAAAATTCGGAAAAAACGGTCTAAACTCAAACCTCGGAAAGTTCCTTCGATTTCTTGGCGGTCATACCGTCAATTTCCTTGACATATTTATCAGTCATTTCCTGCATTTTCTTTTCAGCATCCTTCTGCTCATCTTCAGTCATTTCCGACTTCTTGGTTGCGGTCTTGCATTTATCAATTGCATCCCGGCGAATGTTGCGCAGCGCCACCTTAGAATCCTCACCAATCTTAGATACCTGTTTTACAAGTTCCTTGCGACGATCCTCTGTCAGCGGCGGAAAGGTTAAACGAATCTGCTTGCCGTCGTTCTGTGGATTAATGCCCAAATCCGATGTCTGAATCGCTTTCTCAATCAACTTCAGCGTCTTGGCATCCCACGGCTGAATGGAAAGTGAGCGCGGATCCGGCGACGCAATTGCCGCCACCTGATTCAGCGGGGTCGCTGTGCCATAATAATCGATCGTAATCTTATCCAGCACATGCGGATTTGCCCGCCCCGCGCGAATCGCAGCCAAATCCTTAGACAGCACATCCAAAGTCTTTTTCATCTTTGCTTCATACGGTTTCAGATCTGCCTTCATATTATTGCTCCTCCTTTACAAGCGTACCAATCTGCTCTCCGGTAACCACCCGGTAAATATTTTCAGGATCCTTTAGCGCAAAGACAAGAATCGGAATATGATTATCCATCGACAATGAGGTCGCTGTCGTGTCCATCACGCCCAAACCCTGATTGAGCACATCCATATACGTCAAACGATCATACTTTTTCGCCTCCGGATTCTTTGCCGGGTCAGAATCATAAACGCCGTCGATATTCTTTGCCAGCAGAATCACCTCTGCATTGATCTCCGCCGCACGCAGTACTGCCGCTGTATCGGTCGAAAAAAATGGATTCCCCGTACCACAGGCAAAAATTACGACGCGCCCTTTAGACAAATGCGTTGTCGCACGACTGCGAATATAAGGCTCAGCAATCTGATTCATGGCAATTGCGGTCTGTACACG
>CANPPM010000085.1 GCA_947575935.1 uncultured Butyricicoccus sp.
TTGCACAGGGCGATACCGGCATGGTCATGGGCGAGTTTGCGAAGCTGGACGGCAAGGTACATGATGCAGTCAGTTGTCTTGACGCAGATATCCGTAAGAAATCGCAGGATGAGATGCAGGAGCTCGTCGCCCAGGTCAATCTGTACCTGGACGAGGTGGAGAGCTCGTTGGAGACCGATACCGCAAAGGCGACCTTTAATGAGGCGAAATCGGCGTGGACCCAGTACCTTGCAACGGCGGAAGAGCTGATGGGACGGATTAGCAACAATACGAGTGATTCCGCACGCCGTCAGGTACAGGAAGAGATGTTCACGACGCTGGAAGCAGACTTTGACACCATTTACGATAACATGAAGTCGCTGCTTGAGCTGAAGGTTTCTCAGGGTGATGCGCTGAAGAGCGAGACCGCCCGAGAAACGGTCATCTGCCTGGCGATCGTGGCAGCGCTGATTGTGGTGGCACTTCTTCTTGGCCTGGCTGTTTCCGCATCGATTTCGCGCGGCATTGCACGTCCCCTGGCCGACTGTGTCAAGCGTCTGCAGGCATTGGCAGACGGCGATCTGCATTCTCCCCTGCCGGCTGTAGACAGTGAGGATGAGATCGGTGATATGGTGGAGGCTTCCCGTGCAGTGGTTGACGACCTCAACCGGGTGATCTCCGATATCGGGTATCTGCTCGGCGAAATGGCAAAGGGCAATTTCGATATCCGAACCCGTGCGGAGGAATCTTATATCGGCGATCTGTCTCCTGTGCTGAATTCCATTCGCGGCATCAATGACAGCCTGAGTGATGCGTTGGCGCAGATTCAGCAGTCCTCTGATCAGGTTTCGGCCAACTCCGATCAGGTTTCCAACAGTGCGCAGGCGCTGGCACAGGGTGCAACCGAGCAGGCAAGCGCGGTTGAGGAGCTGTCCGCAACGATCACAGAAATCACCCAGAGCGCGAATGAAAACTGCAAGATGGCGCAGGCATCGCGCCAGAAGGCGGATGAGGCTGGCCACCAGGTCGGCGTTTGCGACGAGCGCATGCGGAATATGATTGCGGCAATGGACGAGATCAAAACTGCGGCGGAAGAAGTCCGCGAGATCATCGGTACCATCAGCAATATCGCATTCCAGACCAATATTCTTGCGCTGAATGCCGCGGTTGAGGCAGCGCGCGCAGGTTCTGCAGGCAAGGGATTTGCCGTCGTGGCCGATGAGGTTCGCAATCTTGCAAGCAAATCCGACGAGGCGTCCAAGGCGACGCAGGCCCGGATTGAAAATGCAATTTCTGCAGTCGAGAAGGGCAGCGGCTATGTATCTGAAGTTGCAGAGGCGCTGGACCAGACCCGTGAGCTGACCGAGGCTGCGGTTGCCATGATGGGCGATATCGCCAACGCAAGCGAGCGCCAGGCTGAGTCGATCGCACAGGTCAATGAGGGGATTGAGCAGATTTCTGCAGTCGTTCAGACCAATTCCGCGACCAGCGAGGAGACCGCTGCCGCCAGTGAAGAGCTTTCCGGTCAGGCGCAGTTGCTGGATCAGCTGATGAGCCGCTTCACGCTGAAGCAGGGCGGCGTTTACACCCGTCCGCGCGAGACGGAACCGGCATATTCCGAGAGCCCGGACGAGATGGACATGAGCTACGGCTCTTACGATAAATACTAATGCGGCGGCGGGCATCCCCCGGCAGACGTGCCGCTGCCAGAGCGGCAGCGGTGCGTGCCGGGGCGCTCGTCGCTCTGCCGGGAATCAGCGGTGGGAAGGAGGCGGACGGGATGCCGGAGATTGCGCAGGATCATGTGTTTGCCCTTGATATCGGTACGCGCAGTATTGTCGGCGTGCTTGGGCGTGAGGAAAACGGACGCCTTCGGGTACTCGACATCGATAAAGAGGAGCACGGCCGCCGCGCGATGCTGGATGGTCAGATTGAGGATATTGCACAGGTCGCGTTGATCGCGAAACATGTTATGGAACGGCTGGAGGAGCGGCAGCATGTCCGGCTGAAGAAGGTGTGCGTTGCAGCGGCCGGCCGCGCGCTGAAGTCTGCAAAGGCCAGCTTTACGCTTGAATTCTCCGAGCCGCGTCTGGCTGATGATGAGACCATCAGCCAGCTGGAAGCAGGCGCGGTTTCAGCGGCTGAAAGTGTGGTCGCGGACGGCAGCGAGGGGACCTTTTATATGGTCGGGTATACCGCGTCGCAGTACCGGTTGGACGGTTACCCGATGTCAACGCTGCATGGGCACCGCGGTAGGGTGCTGGAAGCAGATGTGGTTGCGACGTTTTTGCCGAGAGAAGTGGTCGACAGTCTGTATGCTGTGGTTGCGCGGCTCGGGCTGGAGGTTTCCAGCTTGACGCTTGAGCCGATTGCCTCGCTGAACGCCGCCATACCGGTCGATATCCGGTTGCTGAATCTGGTGCTGGTTGATATTGGCGCGGGTACGTCGGATATTGCGATCTGCCGTGATGGCAGCGTCACTGGCTATACGATGGCGACAGTCGCGGGCGATGAGATCACGGAGCTGCTGATGAAAAAACTGCTGGTTGATTTTCAGACCGGCGAGATGCTGAAAATGGGTCTCGGCGGAGCGGATCCGCTGCAGTACACCGATATTTTAGGTTTGCCGCATGAATGCACTTCCGAAATGCTGGCTGAGCTAATCGAACCGGCGGTGCAGCTGCTTGCAGGGGAGATTGCACAGCGGGTGCTTGAACTCAATGGCGCGGCGCCGTCAGCGGTTTTTTTGGCAGGCGGCGGTAGCAAGCTGCATGGGCTGCGGCAGGCCGTCGCGCAGGCGCTTGAGATGGATGATACAAGGGTTGCCATTGCAGGGAACCATTTTGAAAAGAATGCGTTTTCTGATCAGATTCCGCTCAATGACCCGGAGTTTTCGACGCCGCTGGGGATTGCAGTCTCTGCTGCGTTAGGCATGATTCATGATAGCTATGTGGTTACGCTGAATGGGTTACCTGCAAAGCTGTTTCGCAGCGGTACACTCAATGTACGGGATATCCTGCTGATGAACGGCTGTAATTATGGAGATATGATGGGGCGCACAGGTGCAAACCTAGCGTATACTGTCAATGGGGAGCGTCAGTTTCTGCGCGGAGCGCATGGGACCCCGCCGGTCATCCGGCTGAATGGCGCGCCAGCTGAGCTGTCTACACTGGTGCATGCGGGCGACAGCCTGCAGTTTACCCCGGCGCAGGCTGGCAAGAGCGCGGCAAGGACGCTGGAGGAGGCGCTGGGCGGACGCTTTACAGGCGGTGTGACCGTCAACGGCGCCGCGCAGCCGTTATCGTATCAGCTGCGCACAGGGGATGTCGTTGAAACCGGAGAGGGCAGGCCTGTTCCCTTGGCTGAGCCAGTGACGGTCACATCCCAGCCTGCGCCGAAGCTTTCGGCGCAGGAACCATTGCGGGCACGGGCAACTGTGCATACGGCGTGGGGGGAAACTGCGGTTGATGTACCGGTCAAGCGGCTGCGGCAGGAGAAAAGGAATCCGCCAGTGGAAGAGGCATCTAGGCCGCTGGATGGGCAGCTTGATTTTGAGGGGACGCAGTCCTCTGCGCGGCCTGCTCGGCCACGGGTGCGGAATACTGTACAACGGACAGGAGCAGCGACGCGGACTGTGGGGGCCGCTGAAGAAAATACGCCGTCTGCACGGACGGAAACGCGTAATCCGCAGGCAGCGGAAACACCTTTACAGGCGGAAGCGCATCAGTCGGAGACAGCCGCGCGGCCGGAAATATCCGCGCCGCAGGCAACGGAGGCGCCTTCACAGGAGGAAGCGCGTAAGCCGCAGGCAGCGAAGACAGCCGCACAGCCGGAAACGCCCGCGCTGCAGGCAGCAGAAACGCCTACGCAGACGGAAGCGTATCAGCCGCAGACGGCATCTGTACAGAGGCCGCGCCCTGTGCCGGGACCGGCTCCGAAACGGCGCGGAGTACCGCGCGTTATCCTGCCCGATCTTCCCGGATTGGGGCTGCCACACGCAGGTTTGACAATTCGCATGAACGGCAAACCGCTTACGCTTCCACCCAAGGAGAACGGGGAACCGTACTATTTTATGGATATCCTGCAGTATTCGGGGTTGGACTTTGGACGTTTGGAACGTCCGGTTGAGTTGCTGCGCAATGGCGCGCCCTGCGAGTTTACGCAGGTACTTGCCGGCAACGATGATGTGGTCGTGCGGTACCAGGAATGACGGCGTCCGATGAAAAACGAAAACAGAGGAGGGCATCCGTGTGTATGCTTATATTGCACGTCAGCCGATCTACAACTCAAATAAGGAGATCCGGAGCTACGAGCTCCTGTATCGTGACGCGTACAGCGGCAACGTGTCCAATATCACAGACGGAGATGCCGCAACGCGTAGTGTCCTGTCAGAGGCAACGTCGCTGTTCGGCTTTTCCAGATTGACCAACGGGCACATGGCCTATATCCATTTCACCAGAAATCTGATCCTGAATGACTTTGTGCGGCTTGCTGACCCGAAAGAAGTTGCAGTCGAGGTGATGGCGGATATCACGGTGGATGCGGCGGTGACCCGCAAGCTGGAGGAGCTGCGGAAACTGGGATATACGCTGGTGCTGGAAGATTATGATGGCCACGGCCAGTATAATGCCATCCTTCCGCTCATCAATATTGTGCGTGTCGATTTCCGGCGGTTTGGCCGTGAGGATCAGCGCCGCTTTGCACGCAAGCTGAAAAAGGTGCCGGTTACAATGTTAGCCGAAAAAATCGAAACGCAGGCCGATTTTGATGCGGCGCGCGATATGGGGTTCCTGCTGTTTCAGGGATATTATTTTGAGAAGCCGCGGTTACTGAACAAGCACATACCCACATTGGTTGAATCGCCCTACGGACGGTTGATGAATGAGCTGCTTCGCCCGAGCGTAGACTTTGACGTCTGTGCACAGATGATCCAGAGCGACGCGGCAATGACCTATCTGTTGTTGAAGCGCGCGGGATTTCAGGATAATTTCGGCGGCAATGTCCTGCCGGATATTCGCCGGATGCTGATTCAGATGGGGTTGGGGGAGCTGCGGCGCTATGCGTTGCTGCTGCTGGCGCGTGAAAACAACGCGATGCCTTCAGATGAAGCGATCCGCCAGGGCTGCCTGCGCGGCCTGTTTATTGAACGCCTGATGGAAAAGGCGTCGATGGACGCTACAGATGGATTTTTGCTGGGGATGTTCAGTATGTTGGATCGGATTTTGGATACCCCTATGCAGCGTCTGGTTGAGGGCATTCATTTGCGTGACGATTTGAAAATGGCATTGACAGGCGAAGCAGAAAACAGCTATACCCCATGGCTGCAGTATGTGATACTCTATGAAATGTCCAATCCCAATCTTATCCTGCCAGAATTGCCGGTCCAGCTGTCTGACCGGGAATGCGGCGACTTGTATACGCGTTGTTTCTCCGATGCCGACGAGCTCGTCAATAACCTTGGATGAGCGCCCGGCGTAGGACAGACGATGTAGGTTAAGGGGGCCATGCCCCCTCTGGCTCCTGTAATACACTGCAGGCTTAGGGCTTGGATTCACAAGCGTCGCGGGATTCCCCTGCCGTGCGGCAGCGCTTTGCCCTGTACGCCGTCCGGATGCTGCGGGATGCGGACTTTTTCTGGCGGGAGATCCACTTTGTACATTCAAATATCTCGGTTTATGAAGACCGGCGCTTAAACTAAACTACCACGGGCGGTCACATCTTGCCCTTGGGAAGATTTTGGAGGGAGGATGTGTTTTACATGCGTAAAAGCATAAAAAGAAACGTTTGGATCCGGGTGGCTGCTGCAATCGGCTCGATTGTGCTGTTGATTGTTGTAATGATGGGCAGTATTTCCCGTATTCGTTCAACCCAGGCGGATAGTGAAGTGGCGGCCGATGTACTCAGCAATGCGCTGGGGGCGGAGGTTGCGCATTATAAATGGTCGGCAAGCTTGTCCAATGCGCTGTATGCGGGCGCGGAGTTTACAGGCAGCCTGGATCCCACAACCTGTGCGCTGGGCAAATGGATTTATGGGGACATGGGGACGGACGACGCGCAGGTTATTGCGCTGCGCGACCAGATCGAACCGCTGCATAAGGCATTGCACGAATCTGCGTCTGAGGCGCTGACCCTGCGGGAGAGCAATACGACCCAGTCTCGGAAGTTTTATCAGGACACGATTTTGACCACTTTGAGCACTCTGGTTGGGCATTTGGATGAGGTGGTTGCCCGCAGCGAGGCGATGAGCGCGGATTGTTCCGAGCGTATGGAGTCCTCGGTACAGCTGCTGCAGATTCTATCCGTGCTGTTCTGCCTGCTGACACTGATTTGCCTGATTAGCTTGGTTCAGTATGTCGTGCGGCAAGTTGTCGCGCCGATTCTGAAGATCACCAAGCAGAGCCGTCCGCTGATGGAGGGCCGGCTGGAAATTGATCTGGGCCACCATTCCGAGGATGAACTGGGCGATTTGGTCAATACGCTGGAGGGCTCGCTGGGGCTGATCCGAGGTTATGTCAACGACATCAACCGCGTGATGGAACAGCTGTCCGACGGCAGCTTTAATGTCAACGTGACGGAGCCGTTTATCGGTGATTTCCGTTCTATTGAACAGTCCATTGACAGCTTTACCGACAAGATGTCGGGTGCGCTTGCACAGATTACACAGGCGGAACACCGGGTATCGGGCAACGCGGAGCAGCTGTCCAGTGGTTCTCAGGCGCTTGCGCAGGGCGCAACCGAGCAGGCCAGCGCGGTAGAAGAGCTTTTTGCCACCTTGGACGATTTGTCCCGCAATGCGACGCAAAACGTAGAGGCGGCCGCCAGCGCACAGGCCAATGCGCGGAAGGCGCGTGAACAGGTCACTCTCAGCAGCCAGCAGATGGAGGAAATGGTCGCTGCGATGGCTGATATTGCGACTGCTTCGCAGAAAATCGGGGAAATTATCAAGACGATTGAGGACATTGCGTTCCAAACCAATATCCTTGCGCTAAACGCGGCGGTCGAAGCGGCACGTGCAGGCGCTGCCGGAAAGGGCTTTGCTGTGGTTTCGAGTGAGGTACGCAGCTTGGCAGGGGCATCGGACCGGGCCGCGAAGGCAACGCGCGAGCTGATTGAAAATTCGGTCAGCGCTTCCGAAAGGGGCCGGCATATCGTCGACGAGGTCTCCGGGACGCTGCGGAGAACGCTTGACTTGGTCGTTCATTCGAGCGATGAGATTGGTGAGATTGCCGAAGCTGTGCAGCATGAGGCCGTTTCCATTGCACAGGTAACCGAGGGGATCAGCCAGATTTCTGCGGTGGTACAGAGCAATTCGGCCAGCTCTGAGGAGTCGGCGGCAGTCAGCTCTGAGTTGTTTGAACAGGTACGGCTGCTGCAGCAGCAGACCCGCCGGTTCCAACTGAAAAAATAATCGGGCGGCAGCGCGATGCGCGCAACAGGAGGAAAGAGTATGAGTACGACGATTCATGCAGGTGCAATGCCGGAGGCATTGACCAATCTGCTCACAGGATCTGCTTCGGGCACGGCGGTAAAACCGTCTGCCGGGCTGGGCTTTCTCGATCTTGCCGTACGCGAGGTTGGCAAGCGGGACGACGAGAACAAGGATACAGGGTTTCTGCGGGATCAGATGAACCTGCAGCAGTATAAAAAGTACATTTCCGGACGGATTTCCGCGATTCGTATCGATCCCTCCCGCGCGCTGGAGTCCCTCGCCGTCCAGATTTCGGACGCGGGATTCCAGGCGATGAAGGATGATCCGGAATACGAGGCATGGGTGCTGGAAACGTTGGAAAATGCGTGGTCTGTACCGCAGCTGGGCGCTTTTTCCAGCGCCTACACAACCTACAGCATCGGCGCAGATCGGGAATCCTTCCGGACGCATACGGTCGATCTGCGCGCTGAGCTTGACGCGATGGAAAAGCTGGACGAGGAAGAAACAGAGACCTTTTGGGAGCGCCGTCACCGCCACCATGAGGAGTATATGGAGCTAGCCAGACGGGCGGCGCTGCTCCGCCGGATGGGAAACGGTACAGTTTCGGCGGCTGAGCTGTTGCTAGGCGGGCTGCTCTGATTTTCTGCAGCTGCGCTGCAAAGGAATATGAAGCACGATATCGGACGTAAAAAGCTGATATCGTGCTTTTTTGACGAAAATAAGCCTTTTTTTGACGAAAATCGACATATGAAAACAAGATACCGGCGAATACCAAAAAATTCTTTTGGAATGGGGGAGGCTTTTTTTGTCGAACCCCTTGCAAAATTCGACTGGAAAGTGTATGATAATAAAAAATAGGATATTTTTCGGTGCGCGCATTTTGCAGGGCGCCACCGCATATAAAAAACAGGAAGGCTGATGAAGCGGGCAGGTTCTTGCGCCCGATGGTTTCAGGCTTCCGGTGAACAGACCGCGATAGGAAGGATGAAGAATATGAACGTCTTGACTGGCAGCAGCCTTGGCATGCTGGAACGCTCGGTGGATTTCCTCTGGGCCAAGCAAACTGCAATTCTTGATAACATTGCCAATGCAGAGACCCCCGGCTATAAGACGAAAACAGTGACCTTTGAGGAGACCTTTGAGCAGCAGCTCCGCGCGGCGCAGCGCAGCGCGGATCCCAGGTCTGCGGTTCAGGAGGTCATTGAGAACGCCACTTGGGAGGTCATGGAGGACGGAGAATCGGTTCATCTCAATGACAATGGCGTGAATGTTACCGAGCAGAGCGTAGAAATGATCCGCACCGCCTATCAGCTTTCACAGGTTTACCGGTCTATTACCGGCAATCTGTCTATCATGAAAGCCGCGATCGCAAACTGATACCGTGAAAGGAGAGGGCTGATATGGCATTTTCAAGCATAATGAATATTGTGGGATCCGGCCTGACCGCGCAGCAGCTGCGGCTGGACGTGATTTCCGAGAATATTACCAACATGAATACGACCCGTACGGAGGGCGGCGGCGGGGCTTACCGGCGCAAGGTTGTCCGTTTTGAGGCCGAGACAGACCGCAATGGTTTCCGTCAGGCCTTAGCTGCGGCGATGAATGCTTCGAACCGTGGGGCGGAAAAGGCGGGCGGCGTCCGCGTTACCGACATTCTGGAGGATCCAGCCGAGTTGCCGGTCACGTTTGATCCCAACCATCCGGATGCGGATGAGGACGGTTATGTCGAGATGCCCAATGTTACGCTGGTCAAGGAGATTGCGGACGCTATGGCGGCGACCCAAGCATATTCTGCAAATGTGACCGCATTCAATACCCTAAAGACGGTGCTCCAGCGCGGTCTGGAGATCGGCGGCTGAGCTGCCGGGTTATTTTTGAAATACGTGAGAGGTGAAACCCGATTATGAGTATTCCCAAGATTGAGCCCCTTTGGGGCGTTATGCCCCGGCAGGCACAGCGTGTGGAGGTGCAGGAGCAGACGTCCGGCCCCTCTTTTCTCGATATTTTCCGTTCTGCAATTCAGGAGGCCAACGAGGCGCAGCAGGAGGTTAGCCGCACAGATTATCTGTTGGCGACCGGGCAGCTGGAAAATCCGGCGGCGTCTTCCATTGCGATTGCAAAGGCCGAGCTTTCCGTGCAGATGCTTGCACAGCTGCGTACCAAGGCGTTGGATGCCTATAATGAGCTTATGCGCATCAGTATGTGATTTCAAATGCCGGCGGCGCTTTTTAGGCCGCCGGTATTGACGTGCTTTTCGGCAGATATTGCTCTGACGGGGCGGCATGATTTTAAAAAGGAAATGAGGCGGCAGGTTACAATGAAAAAAAGGGAAAAAAGTAGTGGCGGCGGCGCGAACTGGATGGACACCTATGGTGATATGGTCACCTTGCTGCTGTGCTTTTTCGTGCTGCTGTATTCCATTTCCAGCGTGGATGAGAATAAATGGATGGCACTGGTAAAGAGCTTTAATCCTGACGCAGTTCCGGTGCAGGAGGAGATCTCGGGCA
>CANPPM010000086.1 GCA_947575935.1 uncultured Butyricicoccus sp.
TCCAGTAACGTCTTGGCCATCTCACTTGACTCCTTCCAGCTTGAATTTCGGGTCATTGTATGCTTCGCAGGCGACAAAGTGGGTGTCGCCAAGCCGCCGCAGCGCGGGCTGCGTTTTGGTGCAGGCCTCGGTCGCATACGGGCAGCGGGGGGCAAAGGCACAGCCTGCCGGAAGGTTGGCCGGATCGGGCATCATGCCGCGGATGGGCACCAGATCTTCGCCGCGCTCCTTCAGGTTGGGCAGGGAGTTGAACAGGCCTTCGGTGTATGGATGCAGGATGTGGTTAAAGACCTCATCCGCCGTACCGATCTCTACAATGCGGCCCGCGTACATGACCGCGACTTCGTCGCAGACCTCGGCGACTACGCCAAGGTCGTGAGTGATCAGCAGCATGGACATGTCACGGTCACGAATAAGCCCCTTCATCAGCTCGAGCACCTGCGCCTGAATGGTAACGTCAAGGGCGGTCGTTGGTTCGTCTGCGATCAGCAGCTTGGGGTTGCAGGCCAATGCAATGGCGATGACCACGCGCTGGCGCATACCGCCGGAAAATTGGTGCGGGTAGTCGTAGGCGCGGCTTTCCGCAATGCCGACCAGCTTGAGCATCTGCTTTGCGCGTTCCAGCGCTTCGGCTTTGCTGATTTTTTCGTGCAGCTCGATGGATTCTGCGATCTGCTCGCCGACTGTCATAACGGGGTTAAGCGCAGTCATCGGATCCTGGAAGATCATTGCGACGTCATTTCCGCGCACCGATTCCAGTTCCTCGGTCTTCAGTTCAAGGATTTTGGAGCCGTCCAGCGTGATGCTGCCGCCTTTGATGATGCCGGGCGGGTTGGGGACCAGGTTCAGGATGGACAGCGCAGTCGTGGTTTTGCCCGCGCCGGTTTCGCCTACCAGCCCCAGCGTGCGCTTTTTGCCGATGTGAAAGGTCAGGCCGTTGACGGCACAGACGCAGCCGTCTTCGGTTTCATAATGGACGACGAGGTCCTTGATTTCTAAAATGTTTTCCGCCATGATCTTCACCTCTTACTTCTTCATCTTCGGGTCGAGCGCGTCACGCAGGCCGTCGCCCAGCAGGTTCAGGGCCAATACGGTCATCATGATCGCCAGTCCGGGAATGACGCAGAGATAAGCCGCGTCGCGCATGTGCTGGCGGCCGTCAGACAGCATTGCGCCCCATTCGGGTGCGGGCGACGGTACGCCGATGCCCAGGAAGGACAGGGAAGAGGCTGCAATGATCGTGGTGCCGATCAGCAGCGTCACCTGTACGATGATTGGCGACAGGCAGTTCGGGATGATATGCTTTAGGATGATCTTCCAGGTCGGCAGGCCCATTGCGTAGGCTGATTCGACATATTCCTGGTCGCGGATCGTCATGACTGCGGCGCGTGCGATACGGCAGAACGAAGTCGCGCAGGTAAAACAGAGCGCAATGAGCAGGTTGATCGTACTGGTGCCGAGCAGGGACACGACCACAACGGCGATCATGATGTTGGGGATGGAGTAGAATACGTCTACACAGCGCATAATCACCTGATCTACGACGCCGCCGTAGAAACCGGCAATCGCGCCCAGCGTGACCCCGACGATCAGGCCGATGGTGACCGAGCCTACGCCAATCAGCAGGGAATAGCGTGCGCCATAGAGCACACGGGCAAAAATGTCGCGGCCCAGGGAATCTGTGCCGAACCAGTGTGCCGCAGAGGGGGGCTGGAGGGCCTCGCTCATGTTCATTTGGATGATTTGTGTGTCATAATCATAGAGAAAGCCGGAAAGCAGGGCTACGATGACCAGCAGCACAAGAAAGCACATGCCGAACACCGCGCCTTTGTTTTTCAGCAGACGCCGCCAGGTTTCCTGCGCCAGGGAGCGGCTCTGGATGGTTTCTTCGGACTTGTTTTTCACTGCCATTTCGCTCACCCTTTCTTTGCATACTGCGCCTTGATGCGGGGATCAAAGAACGCGTAGATCAGGTCGACCGCCACATTGACGATACAGACTAGGATACAGCACATGATGATGGAGCCGGTGACCATCGGTGTGTCGCGTTTGGAGATCGAGTCGACGATCAGGCGGCCGACGCCCGGCCAAGAGAATACAGTTTCGGCAAGTACCGAGCCGGTCAGCGCGTTGGATAGCTGCATGCCGATTACCGTGATGATCGGAATCAGCGCATTTTTCAGGCCGTGGCCGAAAATAACCTTCTTTTCAGGTACGCCCTTTGCACGGGCGGTGGTCATGTAGTCCTGCCGGACGACGTCGAGCATCGCCGAACGGGTGGTACGTGTGATCAGCGCAGCAAAGCCAAGGCCGACCGTCACCGCCGGTAGGATGAGGTTACGCAGCCCTCCGTAGCCGCCCGAAGGGAACCAGCCCAGACCAAGCGAGAAGAATAGGATCAGCATCAGGCCAAGCCAGAAGTTGGGCATGGATACGCCGAACAGCGCAAAGATCATGCCGCCGGTGTCCTTCCAGGTGTTTTGGTGGATCGCGGTGTAAATGCCAAGCGGCAGCGCCACAAGCGTTGCGACGAATACCGAGGAACAGGCGAGCTTGAGGGTTGCGGGCAAGCGCTCGGCAAAGGTGGCAAATACGTCTTTTTTGGTGACGTAGGAAACGCCAAGGTCACCATGCAGCATGCCGCCCATATACTTGATATAGCGTACTAGCAGCGGGTCGTTCAGGCCCAGCTCTTCACGGATTTCCTCGATTTGTTCCTCGGTGGCGTTTTCCGGGGCGAGGGAGTCGACCGGGTCGCCGCCGGTCATGTTCATTGCGACAAAAATGATCAGCGAGGTTGCAAGGATCGCCGGGATCATCAGGAGCAGCCGTTTAATTATGTACCGTATCATAAAATCCTTCACTCCAATCTCGTCATTTGTCAGCCCGGCCTGGAAGCCGCTGGCCTCGGGCCGTCGGGGATTTGCAGGATTGCCTATAGAATGAGCGGGCAAACCCAGAGAATGCCCGCTCTTTTCTTGAAACCCGTCTGTGGGGATAGGCTGCCGCGTTACTGTGCGATGTAAGCGTGGCTCCAGTCGTGGTTGCCGCCGGGGAACAGCATCGTACCGGTCAGGTTCTTATTGTAGGCGATGACCAGGTTGGCGATGTACAGCGGAACCTGTGGGCATGCATCAACCAGATACTCCTGCAGCTCAACGCCGGCCTGCATGCGCTTTTCCTCATCCTTTTCGGTGTTGACGATGTCTACCAGTTCGTCGACATGGGGATCGGAATAGTGGTGGTAGTTCGAGCCCGAGCCGGTGTAATACAGATCGCGGTATACAAAGTCAACCTTGCTGTCCTCGTTCCAGCGCCACAGGTACAGCTCCTGCTCGCCGTTTTTGCACATGGTCTTGAGGGTCGCATCTTCAACGGTTTGGATTTCAACGTCGATGCCGATTTCCTTCAGGTTGGCCTGAACGACCTGCGCAATATTGGTATAGGGCGCAGAGTTCGCGATGAGCAGGGTGGTGGACAGGCCGTTTGCATAGCCTGCGTCCGCCAGAAGCTTCTTGGCGCGCTCGACGTCATAGTCGAAGCCCTCCATATCGTCGTAGAAGCCCCACAGGCCGCGGTTCAGGATGGTGGTCTGCGGCGTGCCCTTGCCGTATACGGCAGCCTGCAGCACGGCGTCGCGGTCAATTGCGCAGGCAACGGCCTGGCGCAGCGTCTGATTGTCCCAGGGGGCCTTCTCTACGTTGAATGCAAAGTAGAACAGGCGGGAGCCGGTCTTTTCCTCGACGGTGATGTTCTCATCTTCCTCCAGATACTGCAGCTCGTTAATCGGGGGATCGATGCAGACGTCAATCTCGCCGTTCTGCAGGGCAATTACACGGGAGGAAGCCTCCAGATAGGGGCGGAACTCGATGGAATCCGCAACGCCGGGATCCTCGCCCCAGTAATCGTCGACTTTTACGACGCGGCAGAACTGGCCTTCGACCCAGTCGTCGAATTTGTAGCGGCCCGAACCGACATGCCACGGCTCTTCCATACCCGATTCATACGCGGCCTTGGACTGGATGGCGACCGGGACCGAAGCCAGCGAGGGCAGCAGCTCGTTGTCGTATTTTTCCAGCTCGAGAACGACGGTATAATCGTCCACGACTTCGGTGCTCAGTACGTTGGAAAGTACGCTGGAAACATAGGAATCTTTCGCCATGTCATAGGTGAACTTGATATCCTCGGCGGTCAGCGGCTCGCCGGTGGAGAAGTGTGCATTTTCAACCAGCTTGAACTGGATGTGGGTGTCGTCCAGATACTCCCACTCGGTCGCGAGGCAGGGGACGCAGGTGCCTTCGTTTGTGAAGCGGACCAGGTTTTCGTGGGTGGTTTTCAGGATGATGTTGTTGACTGCGTCCTGCTGTTCCTGCAGGTTCAGATTGTTGATATCGGCAGCCGTGCCGATGATCAGGTCGCTCTTGTAGCCGCCCGAGCCGCCGTCGGCAGAGGAGCCGCCGTCCGTGCTGCCGCCGGAGGACGCGTTGTCTTTTCCGCCGCCGCAGCCGGCCAGCAGAGAGAGCAGCAGGGCTGCACTCAGCATTGCGCTAAAAAATCGTTTCATCTTTACTACTCCTTCTTATTGGGATTTTTATCAGACCGGCGGGGGGCCCGCCGATTTAATACTATCATGCTGTTTGGGAAAAGTAAACAGATTTTCTGCAAAAATTCGTTGGAATTTATGTAAGTTAGCGGATAAGGGGGTCGAATGACTCCCAAATACCTTCTTTTTAAAAGCTGGTACAGGAGCGTTAGGACTGTGCCGCGTCAAAGGATTTGGTCGCTACGATATCTACGCCCGTGCCGAATACGTCGGGCAGAAGTATCTGGCCGCACCGGACAGGCGCTGCGACGCTCACCTCGTCCAGCAGACGCATTGCGTCGAAGATCCTGCCCTTGGGCAGCGGCGCGCTGCTTTTGACCGGCAGGCGCGGGGTGCGCGCACCGGTCAGGCGCACAGTCGAGGTCAGGGTACGTACCGGGTTTTGCAGCTCGTTTTTACCGTAGGTCTCGCCGCGCGGGCAGTTGTTGCCGGTTACACGGAAATCATTTTCTTCATCTACTTGCAGGTGGCAGCCCTTAGGGCAGGTGATGCAGATGATCTGGGTCATTTCTGGTCGCCTCCTTCCTCAATCTGGACGGTCAATGCGCCGGAAGCCTTTTCCAGCAGGACGCGCGGCAGTTTGATGCTTTCCATTTCGCCGGGGGCGAGGTGCTCCCGCGGATAGGCGGCGATCTGGGCGCCGCTGTCATCCCGGACGACAATCCGTGCGTCGCGGTAGACCGCCCGCACGCGGAAGAAAAGTGAGACGCCGTCCTTTGCATTGTCCATACGAATATGCTGCGGTACCGTGTAGCCGACGCCGTTTCCGCCCTTCAGCGGAAGCAACGGTGCGGCGGCCGGCGTATGCCCTGCACAGTAGGCTGCTGCCGCATGCCCGGCGCGCTGGCTTTCGGCGGTCACGAAGTCGACCAGGTCATGGACGTGTACGACGTTGCCGCAGGCGAATACGCCGGGGATCGAGGTTTCCATGTTTTCGTAAACGACCGGACCATTGGTGCGCGGATCCATTTCGAGCCCTGCCGCGCGGCTGAGTTCGTTTTCCGGGATCAGGCCGACGGAAAGCAGCACGGTGTCGCAGTCGAAGGTCATCTCGGTACCGGTGATGGGCCGGCGGTCGGGGCCAACCTCAGCGACAATCACGCGTTCAACGCGGTCCCGGCCCTGGATGTCGGTGATGGTATGGGACAGGTAAAGCGGAATGTCAAAATCATGCAGGCACTGCACAATATTACGGGTCAAGCCGCCTGAGTAGGGCATGACCTCGACGCAGGCCAGGACCTTGGCGCCCTCAAGCGTCATGCGGCGCGCCATGATCAGGCCGATATCGCCGGAACCCAGGATTACTACCCGCTTGCCGACCATATAGCCCTCGATATTGAGGTACCGCTGTGCCGCGCCTGCAGTAAATACGCCTGCAGGGCGGGAACCCGGAATGCCGATGGCGCCTCTCGTGCGCTCACGGCAGCCCATTGCCAGGATGATTGACCGGGCTTCAAGGATTTCGTAGCCCTGTGCGGTGCTGACGACGTGTACCTGTTTGTCCGGTGTGACTTCCAGCACCATGGCGTCGGTACGGACGGAAACACCGGTTTCACCGAGCATATCAATGAAGCGGCCCGCGTATTCAGGGCCGGTCAGCTCTTCCTTAAAGAAGTGCAGGCCGAAGCCGTTGTGGATGCACTGATTAAGGATGCCGCCCAGCTCCTTGTCGCGTTCGACGATGCAGATGCTTTTGCAGCCGTCCTGCCAGGCCGCGTGCGCAGCGGCAAGACCGGCGGGGCCGCCGCCGATGACGATGACATCGTATTTCATGCCTGCGCACCTCCTGTTTTTGTTTCACCGGTGATCAGGATCGTGCCATCCTGGTCCTGGAGAATTTCTTTTTGTGGGATGTTAAGCTCACGCGCTAGGATTTCGAGTACGCGGGGGCCGCAGAAACCGCCCTGACAGCGCCCCATGCCTGCGCCGGCGCGGCGTTTGACGCCGTCAATTGAGCAGGGCGGGATGGGGGAGTGGATCGCATCCACAATCTCGCCTTCCGTAATGGTTTCACAGCGGCAGATAACGCGGCCGTACAGCGGGTTTTCCTGTACAAGCGCCGCCTTTTGCTCCGGGGTGCAGCGGCGGAAACGGTTTACCTGGCGCGTGCCGTCAAAGCCGGCGCGGGGTGAGAGAGAGAGGCCCATCGCCGCGAGCTGCTCCGCCGCATATTCCGCAATTGCGGGGGCGGCGGAGAGGCCGGGCGATTTGATGCCTGCCGCGTGCAGCACGCGGCTTGAAGAAGGAGAGATATAAAAATCGGATAAAGTCGTATTGGCGCGGACTCCCGCAAAATTCCGGATGGACTGGCGCAGGTCGACGCTGGGTACGCTCTTTTTGGAGGCGGCAGAGACTACGTCGAGTGCTGCAGCCGTGACCGCCTTGTCATCCGAGCCATGCACCTCTTCGGCGTTGGGACCGACAATCAGGTTGCCGTGCACGGTGGGGGCGACCAGCACGCCCTTGCCTGCGGCGGAGGGGCACTGGAAAATCACACGGCTGACCAATCCGCCGCTCGATTTGTCCAGCAGGTAATAGGCGCCGCGGCTGGGAAGGGTTTTGAACTGCGGTTCTGCGGTCATACGGAAGATAGATTCTGCGTCCACGCCCGCGCAGTTGACTACATACCGCGCCTGATAGGTTTGGCCGCCGGCAGAGATCGTACAGAAATCGTCCTGTTCCGTGATTGCTGTGACTGCGCTGCGCAGTTTGAGCTCGGCGCCGTTCCGGACGGCAACCTCGGCCTCGGCGATGCACAGTCCCCAAGGGTCGATAATGGCAGCCGAGGGGGCTAGCAGGGCGTCGGTTACCTCCGGGGAGAGCACGGGTTCCAGCGCGCGCGCCTGGTCTCCGGTCAGCATCTGCAGGCCGGGCACGCCGTTTTGCAGGCCGTTTTCGTAGATGCGGGAAAGTGTTTTGCGGTCTTCCTCGCCGAAGCCGAGCACAAGCGAACCGATGCGCTTGTATTCGACGCAAAGATCGGCGCATAGCTGCTCCATCATGGCCGAGCCCTGTACATTGAGCTTTGCCATAAGGGTGCCGGGCTCGGGGTCATAGCCTGCGTGAACAATGGCGCTGTTTGCCTTGGTAGTGCCCATGGCGACATCGTTCTCTCGTTCGAGAATCAGGATGCGCAGATCGCAGCGGCTGAGCCTGTACGCCAGCGACGCGCCGATGACACCGCAGCCAATTATGGCTACATCATACATAGGTTTACCTCCCTGTCTATCCGGCGGAAACAAAAAAGTCAAAGCAAACTTAACCTGCCGATAAACCGACCGGTATTCGTTACTTTGACTCAAAATCTCCAAGCAAGATATGAACTTTATGTGACTATTGTAGCACGGCCGGATGCAGAATGCAAGTGCGTTTCTCAGGAAATCAGGGGATTTGTGTGAAAATGGGGCAAAATCAGCGTTTATCACAAAAAGGACAATACGGCTTTGTGGATTTTTCCGGAAAACAGGAGTTGGCGTCCGCGGATTCTGCCGCCTGCAATTTCTGCCTGCAGCCCCGCGGAAAACTGTTGGGTTTGCCCTACCGGCAGGCGGCTGCATAGGAGATATTTACCCGCACGGCGAAATCCTGCGTTTTTTTGAAAAAGGGTATTGTCAACCGGAAACAGGCAGTGTATAATGAGGCATGGTCATTTATTTTGAAGGAAGTGGTTACTTTGGATGATACCAAAACTAAAATCATTTCCGCAGCGATCAGGGCCGTACGGCAGTATGGGATGGAGGGGGCGCGTATCCAGAACATCAGTGATCTGGCGGGGATTTCTCCTGGGGCGCTGTACCGCTATTTTGACAGTAAGGATCAGCTGATGGTGGAATGTTTCACTTGGGTTGACCGGCAGGCGGCCTCCATTTTTGAACATTTACAGTGCAGACCTGTGATGATGCTGACCGACCCTGTGGGAGCAGTCAAGATTTTATGGCTGCCTTATTTCCGATTCTGGGTAGCGCATCCGGATGAGACGGTGTTTTACCACCGGTTTCGGGATAGCGCGTTTTTTCCGCGGTTTGACAGAAACCGGGATGTGAGCTATTTTGATACTTTTATTGAAATGGTTCATAACTTTCAAGCGATGTTTCCCGGGCTGAAACAGATAAATCAGGATCTGTTGTGGCTGCATGTGCTGACCTCCACCGTAATGTACGCCAAATATGTTGTGGAGGGGGTGCTCCCCAACACTGAGGAGACAGAGGATACGGTGTTTCAGCTTTTGATAACCGGTGTCAGCGGCTATTTAAAACCGGGCAAACATCGAAAGAGAAAACGTGGGTAAAAACGCAGGGCTGCCGGGAGATTCCCGCATTGCGGCGCGTCTTTATCCGTTGAGGGCGCTGGATTCTGTTGTACAGATAAAAACCGCATGGGCGGGGCCCGAGTTCTTGAAGCAGTCGCGCTTTTTCGAAGAGGGGGGAAGAACCGCAGGAAACGGGTTCTGTTTTGAACAGAGGTGAATAAACGTTTATTTACGTTGTTTTTTGAAAATAATGCCCGGCAGGGGACGGTAAGCCACTGCTGCACGGGTATTTTTTGGCATACCAAAGGCCACGGGACAAAGGCGCATGAGGAGTGGACGAGATGGAAAAAATGGAAAAGATATTAATTGTGGATGACAGCCGCGTACAAGCCATGCAGTTAAAATCCATTTTGGATGGAGAATATGACGTCACCGTTGTACAGACACCGGAGGATGGCCTCCGCTGTGCGGGTGAGGGCGGCTTTTCCCTGATTCTGTTGGATGTGGTGATGCCGGGGATGGACGGCTTTACATTGCTAAAAAAACTGCAGGAAGAAATTATTACGCAAAGTGTGCCGGTGATTCTGATTACCAGCCTTTCCGATACACAGAGTGAGCAGCGCGGGCTGACCTTGGGTGCGGTTGACTATATTACAAAACCGTTCAGCCCCATGATTGTACAGGCAAGGGTTAATACGCATATCAAGCTGTATAATTACTGCAAGCAGGTAGAGCTGCAGTCCAGGACCGATCAGTTAACGGGCGTTGCGAACCGGCGGCAGCATGACCGCTACAGTGTTATAAAATGGAAGGAGGCGGCCCGCCTCCAGGTCCCGTTCTCAATTTGTATGTTTGATATTGACCATTTTAAATCATTCAATGATACCTTTGGGCATCCTGCTGGGGATAAGGTGATTGCCGCAACAGCCAAGACGATCTCCTCTTTT